>NZ_JAUORL010000026.1:0-64981 GCF_030548015.1 Shewanella sp. 4_MG-2023 | reverse complement strand
AACAAGCACTTGATATGCTTTATGAACTAAAAAGGCTATCAAACTTGTAAGTGATGAGCGCAATTGTGCTCAGTGTAGCATCTGAATGGGCTGTTTATCACGGCCCATTCATTACAATTTAACTAACACTTAGAACCTAAAGTCAATCCTGATGATTACTGCTCTAAACAAGCACTTGATATGCTTTATGAACTAAAAAGGCTATCAAACTTGTAAGTGATGAGCGCAATTGTGCTCAGTGTAACATCTGAATGGGCTGTTTATCACAGCCCATTCACTACAATTTAACTAACACTTAGAACCTAAAGTCAATCCTGATGATTACTGCTCTAAACAAGCAATTGATATGCTTTATGAACTAAAAAGGCTATCAAACTTGTAAATGATGAGCGCAATTGTGCTCAGTGTAAAATCTGAATGGGCTGTTTATCACGGCCCATTCATTACAATTATAATGATTAAGTACTCATAACTAATACTTAGAACCTAGTTTCATTAACTATCATAATGCTCAGGCTCTATAAAAGTGAGTAAAAAAAAGCCAACAAAAAAGGACAACTCGTGTCCTCAAAGGTAAATAACCCTAAGCGTAAATTAATCGCTTAAAAGGTTGGCGTTAATTTCTAAATAACGCTTCGACTGATAGGCCTTGTGCCCCTAATACATCTTTCAAACGCTTTAACGCTTCGACTTGAATTTGACGCACACGCTCCCGTGTTAAGCCAATTTCAGCCCCTACGTTTTCTAATGTCGATGGTTCATAACCTAATAAACCAAAACGTCGTGCTAATACTTCTCTTTGCTTAGTATTTAGCTCATTTAACCAACCGACAATTGAATTAGATAAGTCTTCATCCTGTACTTTATAATCTGGTCCAACTGAATCATCATCTGCAATAACATCTAACAATGCTTTATCGTTATCCCCGCCTAGTGGGGTATCTACAGAGGTGATTTTTTCGTTTAGTTTTAGCATTCGACTGACATCGCTAGTAGAGACATCTAATTTGTCTGCGATTTCTTCTGCCGTCGGCTCATGATCAAGTTTTTGCGCAAGCTGTCTTGCCGTTCGCAAGTATACATTAAGCTCTTTAACCACATGAATAGGCAAACGAATGGTCCGAGTTTGATTCATGATCGCTCTTTCGATGGTTTGTCTAATCCACCAAGTCGCGTAGGTTGAAAAACGAAACCCTCTTTCCGGATCAAACTTTTCGACTGCTCGAATAAGCCCTAGATTACCTTCTTCGATAAGATCCAGTAATGCTAATCCTCGGTTGTTATACCTTCTGGCAATTTTTACGACCAATCTTAGATTACTTTCTATCATGCGGTTACGAGACTTCTCGCAGCCTTTGAGTGCTTTACGTGAAAAGAAGACTTCTTCTTCTGCACTAAGCAAAGGAGAAAAACCGATCTCACCTAAATATAGTTGAGTGGCGTCAAGATTCTTCTGAAGATCATCTTGAACTTGTTGGTCAATGTCGGATTGCTGTGCTGGCTTGGCATTTTTTGCCTCCTTCAGCGCAATCTCTTGTGGTTGTTTAGCTAAATCCATAAGCTCTTCTGCTACCGCAGTATTTTGTTTCTGGCTCATATGGTGCTCTCCCAAACCGGATAAAAATTAAGTTATTTTCGTGCGCGTATCCTCCGTTTTAATGTGAACTAAACAGTTAACGTTTAGGTAAATAATTTAATGGGTTTACTGACTTACCATGGAGACGAATTTCAAAATGCAACATCACCTGATTAGTCCCTGTACTACCCATTTTCGCAACTGTCTGTCCAGCATTTACATATTGCTTTTCTTTGACCAATATTGCATCTGCATGAGCATAAGCACTTAAATAATCATCATTGTGTTTAATAATGACCAAATTGCCATAGCCCCGAAGTGCATTACCTGCATAAACAACTCTTCCATCAGCTGCAGCCTTGATAATATCGCCTCTGGAACCAGCGATTTTTATGCCTTGATTGCCCTGCTGAGTACTAGAGAAGTAACCTACAATCTTACCTTTTGTCGGCCAGTTCCACTGACTTACTTTATCTGGCAAGGTTGAAACAGATTTTTTCGCTATTTGAACCGTTTTGTCTTGGGTAGTTTTTACAGAATACGCAGGCTTAGCTTTGTGATCAAGCTCTTTTTTTGTACTATTTTGATTTGTCGTTGTCGCTGGCTTTTTTTGTGCTGAAGTTTGTTTTGCAACCGTTTTATTAGCAGGCTTTGACTTGGTGTTCGCTACAGCGACCGGTTTTGGTGCAGGCTTGGCTGCAGGCTTAGTGCGCTGTGGCTTGGTGAGTTTTAATGTTTGTCCTGGATAGATGGTATAAGGTGCTTTTAAGCCATTATATTGAGCGATTTTATTAAAATCTTGCCCAGCGCCCCATGAAATTGAGTAAAGAGTATCACCGCGTTTTACCTTGTAACTGCCAGAGGTAATAGAGCCTTTATTAAATTTTTGACCAGCATTACTCGAAATACTCGTAACGGGTGCAGGGTTGTGAGCTTGAAAGCTACACCCTGAAATAAACAGCAGTAAAATTGTAACCCAAGGCCAATTACGACACTTCAACATTGTCTCCATCATACTTTTGAAATATCGCCCTTGCATCACTGTTAAGCTAAGTCGCCATTGATTAACGGTACAAACTTAACCGCTTCGATAATTTGTGATTGAAACTCATTTTGTTTACGAGTGATTTTTAATAACTGCTGCGAGTCTTCGCCAACAGGGATCACTAGCACGCCGTCTTCAGCCAGTTGCGCCAATAATGCTTCAGGTACCGATGCTGCAGCTGCTGTTACCATAATGGCATCAAATGGGCCTTTATTGGTCCAACCTTTCCAACCGTCACCATATTTAAAAGACACATTATGTAAATCTAAGCGCTTTAAACGTTGTCTCGCTTGAATTTGTAGCGCCTTGATCCGCTCAATTGTGCAAAGCTGAGGTACCAGTTGCGCTAAAATCGCTGCCTGGTAACCTGAACCAGTACCAATTTCAAGCACTCTAGCAGGGTTATGTTGTAGTAATAACTCCGTCATTCTAGCGACAATATAAGGCTGAGAGATAGTTTGGCCTTGCCCAATAGGTAAAGCGGTATTCTCGTAAGCTTTATGGGCTAATGCCCCATCGAGAAATAACTCCCTTGGGGTATTTGATACCGCCTGCAACACAGTGTGATTACGGATCCCTGCTTCATGCAGTTTTTTGGCTAAATTAAGGGCAACAGTTGAAGCTACCTGGCTCATAGTTTATTAATCCAGTTTTCTAAGTCAGCAAGCTGATCATACGCAGTTAAGTCGACCGTTAGCGGAGTAATTGAAACATAACCTTGTTCAACTGTACCAAAGTCTGTATCAGCGCTAGCATCTTGTTCTTTGCCCGGAGGCCCAAGCCAATATATATCTCTTCCTGCAGGATCTTGAGTTTTGATCATGCCTTCAGCTTTATGTCTTGAGCCTAAGCGAGTAATTCTCATGCCTTTGATTTGTTCTAGCGGTAAATCGGGCACATTTACATTTAATATTTGATCGTTATTAATAGGATGCTCAAGTAAACCTTGCACTATTTTAGCGGCATAGATTGCTGCACTATCGTAATGACGTAATTCTTTGCCCACTAATGATACCGCTATCGCAGGTAGGCCTAAAAAGCGTCCTTCCATTGCTGCGGCTACCGTACCTGAGTACAGGGTATCATCACCCATATTCGCCCCAGCATTAATGCCTGACACCACAATATCAGGCTCTACTGGACATAATTCTCTAATGGCTAAATGGACACAATCTGACGGTGTGCCATTGACAGCAATAGCGCCATTTTCTAAGTTATTAATTCTTAATGGATTAGTCAAGGTCAAAGAATTACTGGCTGCTGAACAATTCCTATCAGGCGCCACGACTAACACATTAGCAATTTTGGTTAACTCTGCCGCTAGGGCTTTGATCCCTGGAGCTGTAACGC
This sequence comes from Shewanella sp. 4_MG-2023, assembly GCF_030548015.1. Lineage (NCBI taxonomy): Bacteria > Pseudomonadati > Pseudomonadota > Gammaproteobacteria > Alteromonadales > Shewanellaceae > Shewanella > Shewanella sp. 4_MG-2023. Next base: position 61,010 of record NZ_JAUORL010000026.1, on the reverse strand, counting down.
CGTCATCATTGCTGACCAATATGTTAATCATCACTTAACCTTCTAGAGTGCTTTTAGTTGCGTCATTTGTAACGCTATTTGCAAATTGCTGCGCTTGCGCTTGCTCTTGCTGCTGCATTGCCACCATTTGTTGTCGCTGCACTTCTTGAACATCTTGATAATCCAGTAGCTCACGCAATACTGAGGTCGCATAGCTACCTGCTGGTAAAATAAACTCGATGACTAACACATCATCATTTTCAAACCGGTATTTTAGCGCTTGAGGCTTTAATAATAATGGTCGACGTTCTTGCTCTAAACCCGCTTGCTCAAGCCCGGTTAAATCGATGCTTAACTCAGCTAATGCAGCTTGTTCAACTACTGATGCAAGCCCTTGAGTGGGGAGTTCGCCTCTGCCCCACAATGGCGCAGACAATTGAATGTCATTGTCAGCTAAACGCTTCATTGTGGCCTCATCCCATGTCTGCGCGACAAAAAAACTTTTACTGCCCGCTAACATGACACAATCACCATTAATAGGCGCAATACCATTTTTACTTAAACGGTACGACACAGCAGTGTTAAACACATTAGAGCGCACTGCAGATAAATACATGCTGCGTTTTTTTCTATCTTTAACTTTTTTACCCGCGAGCATTTGCTGGCCGAAAACTAAGTTTTTACCTTTATGGCCAAAACGCTGCTCTCCAAAATAGTTAGGTACGCCTATTTCAGCCACTTTTAAAATCCGTTGCTCAAGCACTGCTTTATCGGACACATTTCGTAAAATCAGTTCAAACCGATTACCCAGCAGTGCGCCAATACGCAGTTTTTTACTATGGCGTTGGCTTGATAAGATGGTTAAGTGCTCATCAGACAGCGATTGCCAATCAGGGGTTTCTTTCCCTGGAATACGCACCCCAAACCATTGCTCTGTCACAGCGTTTCGGTCTTTTTGGCCTGCGTATGTCACTTCTTTTTGATGCACTTTGGCAAACTTAGCTAAAATTTCTGCCACTTGCGTGGTATTTAAGCCATCTTTACGAACATGGATCATATGATGCTCGCCTTCGCCAGTTGGGCTAAAAGGCAGCATTTCTTTAACGATAAAGTCACTGTTTACTGTGCGTAGATCTGCAGTGCAATCAGGCTTACCAAATAAATAAAATAACGGAGTCATGTTTCTTCTCAAATGAGCTAATGATGTAATTGCAGCTATTGAGTGCAATTAGCTTACGTGACGTTAATAGACGTAATATCGTCGTTTATCAGTGTTAATCTCGCACCATAAGGACGACCGACTCAACTGCGATGCCTTCTTTGCGGCCTGTAAAGCCCAGTTTTTCGGTGGTGGTGGCTTTCACATTAATATTATCGATATGGGTACATAGGTCTTCAGCCAGACATTGTCTAATGGCTTCAATGTGTGGCAACATTTTTGGCGCTTGCGCAATAACAGTGACATCAAGGTTACCTATATTAAATTGTTTAGCTTGTGCCAATGAAACACAATGGCGCAATAATACTCTGCTATCAGCACCTTCAAACTCGGCATCGGTATCAGGGAAATGTTTACCTATATCACCTAAAGCCATGGCACCAAGTATGGCGTCACTTACTGCATGCAACACTACATCACCATCAGAGTGAGCAATTAAACCTGTTTCGTATGGCACAGTAACACCACCAAGGATCAGCGGTTTATCGCTACCAAATTTATGTACATCAAAACCATGACCAATGCGTATATTCAACATAATAATAACCGTTATTTTTGAGAATTTATGTGAGATAAAAACAGCGCTGCTAACTGCAAGTCATCAGGGTGAGTAACTTTAATATTGTCTGCGCGGCCAGTGACTAAACCAGGGGTAACACCAGCCCACTCCATGGCGCTAGCTTCATCGGTAATTTGCACGCCTTGTTTAAGTGCATCACTTAAATGTTGCTGCAAGCTTTTGCAGGGAAACAGTTGCGGCGTTAATGCATGCCAAAGATGGTCACGTGATACTGTTTCACTAATTAGATTAGTTGAGTTAGCACAGCGCTTCATGGTGTCTCGCACCGGCATGGCTAGAATCGCGCCTTGTGGGCAGTCAACTCTAGCATTAAGTAATTTATCGATATCGCTGTGGGTTAAGCAAGGTCTCGCGGCATCATGGACTAATGCCCAATTAGACTCCATGGTTTCTTTGTCAATCGACACTAAAGCACGCAATACAGAATCTGCACGTTCTTGACCGCCTATAACCGTGCTCACTTTAGGGTGGTTTGCTTGAGATAAAGTCGCAAAAAAGGTGTCTTCAGGGTGCAGCGCTACGATAACTTGCTTGATTCTTTTATGAGTAATCAAGCTATCTAAGGTGTGGGCTAAGATGCTTTGCTCACCTAGAGCTAAATATTGTTTAGGAATAGTCGCCCCCATCCTTGCACCAATACCGGCAGCAGGGACAATCGCGATAACAGATTGATTCTCAACGTTCATAGGATGTTATTGACCAAAAGTAGCATTGTTTCGAGGGTTGTTGCCAACGACGCGATAAAAAGTTTCACCTTCTTTTACCATGCCTAACTCATTTCGAGCACGTTCTTCAATCGCTTCTGTGCCGCGTTTTAAATCGATGATTTCCGCTTTTAAAATTTGATTTCTAGCGATGAGTTTATCGTTACTGGCTTGTTGGCTGGCAATCTGTTTTTTCAGATTCATATATTGGGATAAATTATTTTCGCCCAGCCATAATCGATACTGTAATAAACCGACTAAGATCAAAAGTAATAGTAATAGGCTTTTCATAGGTATAATGTGGCGAAATTAATGATTAATCCCACTATAGTACAACAAAAAAGGCCACCTAGTGGTGGCCTTTTTTTAGCTCAAGGAAAATTAACCTTGGCCTTTGACTTCTTTAAGACCGTTATACGGTGCTTTTGAGCCTAATGCTTCTTCGATACGTAGCAGTTGGTTGTACTTAGCAACGCGATCAGAGCGGCTTAATGAACCGGTTTTGATTTGGCCAGCAGCAGTACCTACAGCAAGATCTGCAATAGTTGCATCTTCAGTTTCACCTGAGCGATGAGAGATAACCACGGTGAAACCCGCATCTTTAGCCATTTTGATTGCTGCTAACGTTTCAGTTAACGAACCAATTTGGTTAAATTTGATTAGGATTGAGTTAGCAATACCGTTGTCGATACCACGCTTAAGGATCTTAGTGTTAGTTACGAATAAATCGTCACCTACTAATTGAATTTTATCACCTAGAAGCTTAGTTTGGTGTGCGAAACCATCCCAGTCAGACTCGTCAAGACCGTCTTCGATAGATACGATTGGGTACTGTTCAGTCAAATCTTTAAGGAAGTAGTTAAACTCTTCAGAGGTGAATTTCTTGCCTTCACCTTTAAGATCGTAGATGTTGGCTTCTTTATCAAAGAACTCAGATGCAGCACAATCCATCGCTAAGGTAATGTCTTTACCTAGCTCGTAACCTGCGTTTGCAACAGCCACTTTGATTGCAGCAAGTGCAGCTTCGTTAGACTCAAGGTTTGGCGCGAAACCACCTTCATCACCAACAGCAGTCGAGTGGCCACCAGCTTTAAGAACTTTAGCAAGGCTATGGAATACTTCAGCGCCCATACGAAGGCCTTCACGGAAGTTAGCTGCGCCAACAGGCTGGATCATGAATTCTTGAATGTCTACTGAGTTATCAGCGTGCTCACCACCATTGATGATGTTCATCATTGGAAGAGGCATAGAGTAAACACCAGAAGTACCGTTTAGATCAGCAATGTGAGCGTATAAAGGTACTTTCTTAGAAACAGCAGCCGCTTTAGCAGCAGCAAGAGAAACAGCTAGGATAGCGTTTGCGCCAAACTTAGCTTTATTTTCTGTGCCATCTAAGTCAATCATGATTTGATCAAGCTCAGCTTGTGCTAGTGCATCTTTACCCTTTAACGCTTCAGCGATTGGGCCATTTACAGCTTCAACAGCTTTAAGAACACCTTTACCTAAGTAACGTGCTTTGTCGCCATCACGTAATTCAAGTGCTTCACGAGAACCTGTTGATGCACCCGATGGTGCAGCAGCCATACCGATAGAACCGTCAGCAAGGTGAACCTCAGCTTCTACCGTTGGGTTACCGCGTGAATCCATGATTTCACGACCAATGACGTTAATAATGTTAGCCATAATTCCCTCAATATATGTAAGTTAAATATTAAAATAGAAAATCAATACCAATAAACACCGACAATTTATTAATAATTGCGCAATTATTGGTATTTCACTTTCAGTTTGGTAATAAAAGGTCAACTGAAGCCATAGCATAGACCGATTATCGTTAAGCGGCAACTACCTAGGTCACATCTATTAATTAGCAGATAAAAAATTGACCAGATAAAAAAAAGCCACTGATATGATTATCAGTGGCTTTATTTTTAATTACTCAGCTTCACCTTTTTGATGAATCGCAGCAGCAGCAACAAAACCTTCAAATAATGGATGACCATCACGAGGTGTTGAAGTGAATTCAGGGTGGAATTGACCTGCTACAAACCAAGGGTGATTAGGAAGCTCAATCATTTCCACTAATTTGCGATCTGATGACAAACCACTAAATACCAGGCCAGCTTTTTCTAAGCGCTCAACATAGTTGTTGTTCACTTCAAAACGGTGACGATGACGTTCAACACAAGTAGTAGAGTTATATGCTGCAGCGGCTTTAGAACCTTCAGCTAAATGACATAACTGTGCGCCTAAACGCATAGTGCCACCTAAATCTGACGCTTCATGGCGCAGCTCAACATTACCTTCTTCATTGATCCATTCTGTGATCAGACCAATGACTGGATGTTCTGTTTCTGGTTTAAACTCAGTTGAATGAGCCCCTTCAAGCTTAGCAACGTGTCGAGCAAACTCGATCAATGCCACTTGCATACCTAAACAAATACCAAAGTATGGAATGTTATTTTCACGGGCATATTGCGCCGCAAAGATTTTACCTTCAACACCACGCTCACCGAAGCCACCAGGAACCAAAATACCGTCTAAACCTTCTAGTACTTCAGCGCCTTTAGCTTCTACTGTTTGTGAATCAACATACTGAATATTCACTGTTAGGCGGTTTTTAAGGCCTGCATGCTTAAGTGCTTCATTCACAGACTTATAAGCATCTGGTAGTTCGATGTATTTACCCACCATACCAATGGTAATTTCACCATTTGGATTAGCTTCTTGATAAATAACATTTTCCCACTCAGACAAATCAGCATCATTACAATCGATACCAAAACGTTTAACCACTAACTCATCAAGACCTTGAGAGCGCAATAACGCTGGGATCTTATAAATACTGTCGACATCTTTTAATGAGATAACGGCTTTTTCTTCTACATTACAAAATAGCGAGATTTTCGCTTTTTCATTAGCAGGAATAGCACGGTCGCCACGACAAACTAATACGTCTGGCGCGATACCAATTGAACGCAATTCTTTAACAGAGTGTTGTGTTGGCTTAGTTTTAATTTCACCTGCAGCACCTAAGAACGGCACTAAGGTTAAATGCATGAATAATGTGCGATCACGTCCTAGCTCAGCACCTAATTGACGAATTGACTCTAAGAAAGGCAATGACTCGATATCGCCTACTGTGCCGCCAATTTCTACGATAGCAACATCGTGACCTTCGCCGCCTTCAAGTACTTTTTCTTTAATTGCATTAGTGATGTGCGGGATCACCTGAATGGTGGCACCTAAATAATCACCACGACGCTCTTTACGTAGCACTTGCTCGTAGATACGACCGGTAGTGAAGTTATTACGACGGTTCATCTTGGTTCGAATGAAACGCTCGTAATGACCTAAGTCTAAATCGGTTTCAGCACCATCTTCAGTAACAAATACTTCACCATGCTGAGTCGGGCTCATGGTGCCAGGGTCAACGTTAATGTATGGGTCAAGTTTCATAATGGTTACATTGAGGCCACGCGCCTCTAAAATTGCTGCTAATGAAGCTGCTGCAATGCCTTTACCTAGTGATGAAACAACGCCACCAGTAACGAAGATATACCTTGTAGTCATGCTGAACCTGAGAATGTGAGATTGAAAATAACGTGCTTGTAAGAAAGCACTAGGACGGGGCGACATTCTACCAAAATAGCGCGCTAACAACAAACAATAAACGCATAAAATTGATATTAAGCCAAAGTTAAATCATGGTCATAATTTAACCCTAATTTTCATAGCGTTGAATTCAATATCATCCTAATGTTTGCCAAGTGCGCAGATTAATCTTTACTAAGCTGCTGACTTTTCTCTGCCATTTTAACTTGATCCCAATAGCTATCGAGCTCTTCAAGTGAGTGCTGTTCAAACGCCTTGCCACTTTGTGCAGCATATTGCTCTACCCCTTTAAAGCGACGTTCAAACTTCTGATTAGCAAGCCTTAATGCCTGCTCTGGCTCAACCCCTAAGTGTCTTGCCATATTGGCAACAGCAAATAATAAGTCGCCCATTTCATCAACCACCTTGGGGTAATATTCGTCTTTATTGGCTTCTAAGTGCTGCGCCTCTGCCATGACCTCATCGATTTCTTCATGAACCTTTGCCACCACAGGGGCTAAATCAGCCCAATCAAAGCCCACCTTTGCAACCCGCTTTTGAATTTTTATCGCTCGGTTCAGTGCTGGCATTGCTACTGGAATGTCATCAAGTATCGAGTGTTGGCTTTTCGCGAGCCTTTCTTGCTGCTTAATTTCATCCCAAACAAGTTTGACTTGTTCAGCGCTAGTGCCAAGGTTGTCGCCGCTAAACACATGGGGATGTCTTCTGGTTAATTTGTCGCAAATTTTATTCACCACAGTGGCAAAATCAAATAAGCCTTGTTCTTTACCGAGCTGACAGTAAAACACCACCTGAAACAACAAATCACCCAGCTCATCTGGCAGCGAATCTAAATCAGCTTGCTCGATGGCATCGGCAACCTCATAAGCTTCTTCAAGGGTAAAAGGAACAATAGTCTCGAAGCTTTGCTGTTTATCCCAAGGGCAACCCGTTTCAGGATCCCGCAGTTTTTCCATAATTGTTAATAAAGGCTGCATAATATCGTTAGCTTGCTTTAGGGTATTTGCTGACATGGTCTATTTCTCAATGATATGGCCTAAACTGGCTGATAAGTTAAAATAAAGGTGACAAACCTTTCGATTTATCACCTTATCTTTTGACACTAAAGTGCGCCGTTGGGATTTAATACTATAATCGTCTGGCTTCGGTCACACCTTCAACTTGGCCTAATTTTGATAATATCCGTGACAAGCCATCGAGGTTATACAGTTCAAGTTCTAGCTCAACGGTAGCGGTTTGGTTTTTTTCATCAGAGGTTGAACTCATTGCCATCACATTGGACTTTTCAGCCGCCAGTACTGTGGTGACATCTCGCAGTAAACCACTGCGATCATGAGCTATCACCCGTACTTTAATCCGATAACCGCCAGAATAGTTTTCTCCCCACACCACTTCGACACTGCGCTCTGGATGGGCGCGCATTAGCTCTTTAACCTGTGAGCAGTCACTGCGGTGCACTGACACGCCGCGGCCCATGGTGATATAACCAAAAATTTCATCACCCGGTACCGGTTTACAGCAGCTGGCAATATGGCTTAATAAATTACCAACACCATTTACTTCTACCTGACCTTTGCCTTTACGGGCTGGTTTCGGATTCGAGCGTTTAATGAGCTCTTCAACAATCTCTTGTTCGGTCACTTCAGTTTTGCGTAAACTGGTTTCAATGTAATTCACCACTTGGTTTAAGCGTAAATCACCGCCACCAATAGCCGCTAACATGTCATCCATGGAGTTCATATTAAAGCGCTCAACCGCAACTTTGGCATCTTTTAAATGAAGTGAGACACGGTTAAGTTCAGCCTCAAGTAATTCTTTCCCTGCCACCATGTTTTTATCGCGGTCTTGCTGCTTGAACCAATGCTGAATTTTCGAGCGAGAGCGAGACGACTTGATGTAGCCTAAATTTGGATTTAACCAATCGCGCTTCGGATTAGGATGCTTTGAGGTAATGATTTCAATACGCTCACCGGTTTCAACTTGATAAGTAAAGGGCACAATACGGCCATCGACTTTGGCGCCAATACATTTATGGCCCACATGGGAATGAATGTAGTAAGCAAAATCGAGCACGGTGGAGCCTAATGGTAAATCAACCACTTCGCCATTAGGGGTAAACACATAGACTCTGTCCTCAAATACTTGGCTGCGGACTTCATCAACCAGGTTTCCGGTTTCAGCAACATCTTCTTGCCACAGCAAAATTTTACGTAGCCAATTAATTTTTTCTTCATAGCCACTTTGCTTGCCACCAGCAGAGCCTTCTTTGTACTTCCAATGGGCTGCGACCCCAAGTTCTGAGTCCTGATGCATCGCTTCAGTACGAATTTGAATCTCTACCGTTTTACCTTCAGGGCCAACGACCACGGTATGAATTGATTGGTAACCATTGGGTTTAGGGTTGGCCACATAATCATCAAACTCACGGGGAATATGATGCCAAAGGGTATGCACGACACCTAAAGCACCATAACAATCTTGGAGACGTTCTGTGACAATACGCACCGCGCGCACATCAAACAGCTCATCAAACTTCAAGTCTTTGCCTTTCATCTTACGCCAGATGCTATAGATGTGTTTCGGGCGGCCATAGACTTTCGCGCGAATTTGGTCATTATCCAGACGCTGTTGCAGCTGGGTAACAAACTTATCGATAAACACTTCTCTGTCGACACGTTTACCATCTAACTGTTTGGCAATATCTTTGTAAACTGTCGGGTGCAGGTAGCGAAACGAGATATCTTCTAATTCCCACTTTAATTGCCCAATTCCTAAACGGTTGGCAAGCGGGCCGTAGATATCGACCACTTCTCTTGCCAACAATACCCGGGTTTCTTCATCGGCATTTTTAACTTCACGAAGTAGCGCTACCCGCTCAGCAAGCTTAACCACTACCGCGCGTACATCTTCGACCATGGCCAATAACATTTTACGAATATTATCGATTTGCGGCTCGGCGGTTCGAGAGTCAGGACTGACTTTTAAGGCGCCAATGGCCTCCATGGTCACCACGCTTGCCACTAGCTTGCTTAAGCTAGCGCCATATTTTTCTTCAATTGTTTCAATTGATAAAATACCGGCATCATGAGCAATAAATAATAATGAAGCTTGTAAGGTCTCGATATCCATATTCAATGGCGCTAGAATTTCCACCATTTCACGGGCGCGCTCAAGCAAGGCCCGATGTACATCGGGAGATTTCGTTGGCAACATATCTAGATACAGGATCAGATCCCGTAACAATAGGGCTTCTTCGGCGTTATCGATATAACGCATAACCCATTCGTCGATATTAAAATCGGCTAGATTAAAATGTGCTTCTCGAACTGAGACCATAATTAACTTCCTTATTGGTACTGACTTTTACGCGTACAAATAACTGAATCTGTGTTGATGTGTTATTTACTCTAATGCTTTCATCTTGAGCATTCAGTTATTTATGTCAAATTAATATTAATCAATTTAAAAAATGTCATCTTCAAACAGTATTTCTGTTTGAGTTGGCAGTAAAAACAGTTGATTTTACTGGTTTGCCACGCCAGCGCAGCAAGTTATTTAATTTCAAACAATGCCATCGCTTCGATATGATGAGTTTGTGGAAACATATCCAACATGGTTAGTTTTTTAAGCTGATAGCCTTGTTCGATTAATACTTGGCTGTCTCTGGCTAAACTTGCCGGATTACATGACACATACACCACTTTTTTAGGCTTCATTTTAGATAACCATTGCAAACTTTCATACGCCCCCGCTCTGGCAGGATCGAGCAATAGTTTATCAATTTTACCCAGCCAAGAGGCTTGAGATAAATCCGCACTTAAATCAGCGTGAAAAAAACTCAGGTTGGTTAAGTTGTTATCAGCAGCATTTTGTTTCGCCTGCGTAACCATTTCAGGTACGCCTTCAACACCAATAACATCAGCGGCTTGGGTAGCAAGGGGCAAACTAAAATTACCTACCCCACAAAATAAATCCAAAATTCGTTCATCTTGTTGTGGATCTAGCCACTCGATGGCCTGTGCGACCATACGCTGGTTAATATCAGCATTGACCTGCACAAAATTTCCCGGGCTAAATCGACATTCGACTTGGCCGTTAGCTAACAAATATTTGGGTAATTCAATATGATCGTCACTGACTAGCGAACGCAGTTCGCCATCATTATCTTGCACTAACAACTGTATTTGATGCTCCAAAGCAAACGCTTTCAGGCGCTGCTCATCATCGGTTTTCAATGCTTTGGTGATTCTAAGTACTGCAAATATGCCATTTTCAGCTTCAGTGAGTTCAAGGTGACCGAGTGTCATTTTAGCTTGTAACTGATTAAGCACGTTTGAGAAGGGTTCAATCAATGCCGACAATGCTACAGCCAATACATCGCACTGCTTAATATCAACGATATTATTGCTATTGGCAGCTCGAAAGCCTAATTGTAAATGCTTCGTCTTTTTATCAAATAACGTAGCTAGCCGTGCGCGACGACGATAATGCCATTGCTCACCGGTTATCATTGAAGTCATGATCTTGTCATCAATATTGACCGCTAACTTACCCATTAAATTTTGTAGTGCATCTTGCTTATATTCGCGCTGCGCATCAATGCTCATATGTTGTAAGTCGCAGCCACCACATTGCTGATAATGAGGGCATTGCGCCACGACTCTTTTATCGGTTGCGATTTGAATTTTAAGCAGCTTAGCTTTAGCGTACTTTTTCTTTTGTTCAATTAATTGCGCGGTTACCGTTTCACCGGGCAGAGCCCCAGGAATAAATACCACTTTGCCGTCATGTTGAGCAATACCTGCACCGAGATGATCAAGTTGTGATACCGTTAAAGTCAACTTGGCCGACAGTTGTTTAGTTTTGTTTGGTTTTGCTTTAAAAAATTGTGCCATTTTGGCCTCAGGTATTGAATAAATGACTAGTCAAGACGGCTCTGTTTCTGGCAGTCTAGTCCTCATCATAGATAAAAAGTCTTTAGGAATAATGTCTTCACGATGAAAAATGCTAACAACATGACCAAATACAGTCTTCGCTCTTGGGTACTGGTACTTGCGTTAGCGCCAACGGTCATGGTGGGTATTCTACTTGGAAGTTACTTCACCATAAACCGTTTTTATGAACTCGAAGAGACCTTAATCAATCAAGGTAGAAGTATTGTCGAGCCTTTGGCCATTGCCAGCGAGTTCGGACTGGTCACTGAAGACAGAGAAGCCAGCAAACGTTTACTGGCAGCATCGCAATTAAACAACTCTGCCCTTATTCACTCAATTGCTATTTTTGATGATGAAAATCAATTGTTTGTAACATCTCACTACCATAAAGATTTTGAGAGTATGCGCTATACAGCAGCGTTAAAGTCTTTAATTTCGACTCAGTATGAAACCATCGACGACACCATGGTGATACGGGTGCCGATTATGTCTTATACCGGCGTTAATCAACAAACTAACCCGCAAGGGGTGACAATTTCGCCCGCCAACGGCCCAAGAAAAATTATCACCAATGCTGAAGGGCAACAAATATTGGGGTATATCTCAATATTACTCAATAAAGAAAATGCCTTACTTGAGCAACACCGTGCCGCCATTGCCGCATTTGTCATTGTATTAATTGGGGTGCAGCTGAATCTGTTTTTCACATTCCGTTTGGTTAAGCATGTTAACTACCCCATTACTGAAATGGTAAGAGTAGTAGCAAAAATTCGTGAAGGTAAGTTAGACACCCGTCTTGATGGACAATTAATCGGCGAGCTAGATTTACTTAAGCGCGGCATTAATGCCATGGCTAGTTCATTGTCAGAATATCACGATGAAATGCAGCAAAACATTGACCAAGCGACCTCTGATTTACGGGAAACCCTTGAACAAATTGAAATCCAAAACGTCGAGCTTGATTTAGCCAAAAAGCGCGCCCTTGAAGCCAGTCGCATTAAATCAGAGTTCTTAGCAAATATGTCCCATGAATTAAGAACACCACTAAACGGTGTGATTGGATTTTCTCGGCAGTTAATTAAAACGCCGCTGCACTCAAGTCAGTTAGATTACATAAAAACCATTGAACGAAGCGCCAGTAACTTACTGGGGATCATTAATGACATTCTGGATTTCTCCAAATTAGAAGCCGGTAAAATGGTCTTAGAGAAAATGCCATTCGCCCTGCGGGAAACCATTTCTGAAACCGTCAGCATTGTGGCCGGCAGCGCTCAAGAAAAAGACATCGAACTGATTATTGATATTGACGACAACGTGCCTGAAAGTGTCAGCGGTGATGCGATGCGGGTTGCACAAATCATGACGAACCTATTGGGCAATGCGATTAAGTTTACCGATCAAGGTAGCGTTATTTTGAAAATTCATCTTGTAGGCCAAAAAGATGAAAATATCACCCTGCGCTGTGAAGTAATTGATACCGGTATTGGTATTGATGAAAGTCAGCAAGAATATCTGTTCCAGGCCTTTGGCCAAGCAGACTCGTCTATTTCACGCCGCTTTGGTGGTACCGGCTTGGGCTTAGTGATCACCAAACGTTTGATTAACCAAATGGGCGGCCAAATTGGCTTTACCTCAATTCCAAATCAAGGCTCAACATTTTGGTTCATGCTGCCATTGGAATTAAGCCAGTTTCATATTGGTGAAGTGCTGCATTTGGACTCTTTACGTAATAAAACCCTGTTGTTATTTGAATCAAGAGAGCTAAGCCGCGATATGCTCAATCGCCGCTTTGAAGCGTGGGGGCTACATTTAACCACTGTTGGCCAAATTAGCCATTTAGAGTCAACGCTTTCATCAAGCAAAGTGCATTACGATTATATTCTGCTTAACTGCCATGGCTTTAGTGATAAAGAGCAGTTATTAAGCTGTTTAAGCATGGCGAGGGAAAAGACCTCATGTTTAGTCTTGCTTCATGATTGCATCGAGCAGCAAAAAATATTAAACCAAGCATTGAGGCCTAATAGCGATATTTTACTCAGTATGCCAGTGAGTGACTACGAGTTGGCTAACCACTTAATTCATCCACCCACTCAAACAGCGCTATTAACCGAGTCACTACCCGCGACTGTGTATGAGCGCAAGAATTTGAGCGTACTTGCTGTTGATGACAACCTTGCTAACTTAAAGCTAATCGATACCCTACTGAAAGAGTTGGTGGTTAATGTCATCTCTGTCAATAACGGTGATGAAGCCGTGAGCTATGCCCAAAAACAAGCCTTCGATGTTATCTTTATGGACATTCAAATGCCCGGCACTGATGGGGTTACAGCAACCAAACTTATCCGCCAAGACTCACTTAACCGCAATACACCTATTATTGCGGTAACAGCCCACGCTATCGCTGAAGAGCGAGAATTAATTTTAGGTAGCGGCATGGACGGTTATCTACCAAAACCCATTGATGAAGCGGCATTAAAAGGGGTGATTGATCGCTGGATAAATAAACCCAAATTTACCCACTTTGATATGCATACCCTTAATTGGGAGCTGTGCTTAGCACAAACCAATCAAAAACCGGATTTAGCATTAGAGATGCTGCAAATGTTGGTGGACTCACTGCCTGAAAGTGTCAGCGACATAGAAACGGCATTAAAAAGCAGCAATAGTTCGCTTATGCTGCAAACCGTGCATAAACTTCATGGAGCGAGTTGTTATTGTGGGGTGCCCAACACCCAAAAACTTTGCCAAGAATTAGAGTCTGCGTTAAAGCACAAAACCAACATCGAAGACTTAGAACCTGAAATACTTGAGTTACTTGACGAGCTAACTAAGGTAGAATCAGCAGCAAATCAAGTGATATCACAGTTATCAGCGGATGTTCCCTATGAGCAATAAACCCGGTTTTTTTAAGCGTTTAAAAGCGCTGTCATTACCTCAAAAGCAACTTTTTGCGACCGCGCTATGTCAGCGCATGCTGCCCAATTACGCCCTTTTCTCCGAAGTGTGTGAGTTTGGCGAGCCTAAAGTATTAAGCACAGTATTGGATTTACTTTGGCAATCACAATACGATAAAAAGCTTAAGTTTAATTACGATATTCACTTACAGCGTTTAGATGAAAATACCCCTGAGCCTGCAGATTTTGAAGCCTACGGTGTTTATCCTGCAATGGATGCTGCTGTAGCGTTATCGACTTTACTCGGTGGCATACAAGCTAAAATCGAAGAAGATATTACCAACGTCAGTAAATTATCATCAAGTACAGTGGCCAACTATATTGAAGCCATTAGCATTGAAGAACTTGAAGACGTCATGAATGAAGATGTTGTAGAAGAGTTCGTATTTAACCATCCTGTAATGCAAGAAGAGAAGCACTTACAAGGAATGTTATTAGATGTGATTGAAGAAACAACAAAAATCACACCTGAATTCATTAAGGAATTACGCAAAGAAATCATTGATGCTGGCGTGTCTAATATCGGCATCAGTCTGCAGCAATGATACTTTTAAAGTAGCAATAGCACTCTTTAAGTAGCAATAGCACTCTTTAATAAGGGCCTGTCATCATGCCCTTATTAAAGATACCGCTAACAGATAGCTTTATACTCTAATGCCAACCTGATGGGCAACATTTACATCCTCCTTGTCGTATCAGATCTATGCAGTTTTTCTTATCTTAGTTTAATTTAAAAACTTAACTTATTTGAATAGCTTAGATTCATCTCATACCTTACCTTTATCTAATATCTTATTGGCGCCATTAAAGTAAGATATCCAACGCCCACATTATTGATATGGCATTCAAGGCCCTAAAAAGGAATCAAGCTTGCCTAGTATCCTAACCCCACTTATCGCTGTTTTTGGCATCATGGTTATTGGCTTTAGTGTCCAGAAACTTAAATTACTCCCCCAAGATAGTGACTCGGCGCTAAATAAATACGTCTACTATATCGCCTTCCCTGCTATTTTATTTATTGCACTGGCCGAAACTGACATTAACGATATTCTGCAATGGGGATTTATATTCGCCTTTGGCCTCGCTATGGCGGGCACATATTGTATTACAGTGATCATCTCAAGCCTTGCAGACAATAAACAGCCCGCGCTAGCTGCAATTAGAGGCCTAAACACCAGTTTTGGTAATACCGCCTTTATTGGGATCCCTTTAATGATGAACTTGTATCCTGATAACAATCAAGCCATCGCCACCGCAGCCATTGCCAGTCTACTGTCCATTATCATGTTCGCATTTGCACTGGTGAGCATGGAACTTGCGGTGAATAAAACCCAACAACGTCATCCTATTATGATTATGCTCAACGCATTAATCACCAACCCCATCGTTATTGGTTGCGCCCTAGGGGTATTGGTATCAGCGCTCAAAATAAACCTACCTGACAGTATCAGCATGATGTTTCGGTTAATCGGAAACACCTCTAGCCCCTGCGCCTTATTTGCCATTGGCATGGTGTTAGCTAAAGCCATGCATCGCGGCGCAAAAGCTGGGCCTAAAAAACATAATATCGCCCTTGAAATGAGCTTGCTGAATAGTTTAAAACTCATTGTCCAGCCGTTACTTGCCTATGTTTTATTAAGCTATTTTAAGGTGGAGTCTGAGCTAGTTTTTATGGGCGTCATTCTGGCGGCACTGCCGACAGCAGCAAGTGTTTACTTACTGGCACAGCGTTACCAAATCTATGCCTTATCAAGTGCCAAGTGCATATTGATCAGCACTACAGCCACCTTTATTAGTTTGCCCATTATTGAAAAAATCTTAAGCGCCTTGGTTTAATCCTCGTATAAAAAATCAGCACCATTTTTTTATACAGCACTTTACTGTATATAAAAACAGTGTAAACTGTATGCAGATACAGTGGTTTGATGGTTATTCACACAAGGATTGATTATGCTGTGCCAATTAAGCATTAATAATTTCGCAATTGTACGTTTTCTAGAACTCGACTTTAAAGCTGGCATGACCAGCATTACTGGTGAGACCGGTGCTGGTAAATCCATTGCTATTGATGCCCTGGGCTTATGCCTTGGTAATCGCTCAGATGCCAATAGCGTTAGACCAGGTGCAACCAAAGCCGAAGTGAGTGCCCGCTTTAGCTTAGATGATGTGCCATTTGCTAAGCGCTGGCTAGAGGACAATGACCTTGATGTCGAAGACGAATGTATCTTAAGAAGAACAATTAATGCCGATGGCCGCTCACGTGCCTATATAAATGGTAATCCAGTTCCGTTAGGCCAGCTTAAATCTCTAGGGCAATTATTTGTCGGTATTCACGGCCAACACGCGCATCATGCAATGTTAAAAAGCGAGCATCAACTGACCCTTCTTGATAGCTACGCCAACCATAAATTATTGCTTGATGGGGTAAGCAAAAGCTATCAACGCTGTAAGTTAATCGAAAATGAACTGAAACAATTACAACAAAATCAGCAAGAGCGTATAGCCAGAAAACAGCTAGTGCAATATCAAGTTGAAGAGCTTGATGAGTTTGATCTTAAAGCCGGTGAATTTATTGAGATTGAGCAAGAGCATAAACGCCTTGCTAACGGCACAGAGTTAATTGATACCTGCCAATCCAGCCTGCAATTACTGTGTGATGACGATGAAGCCAATATTGAATCCTTACTTAATCGGGTCGTGGGCTTAGCTGAGAACCTAACTGAGTTTGACCCACAGCTAAGTAATATTGCTCAAATGCTCAATGAAGCGTTAATTCAAGTGCAGGAAAGCAGCAGCGAAGTTCAGGACTATTTAAGCCGAATAGAACTCGATCCTGAACACTTTGCTTACCTTGAGCAGCGCATTTCAAAGGCGATGCAATTATCAAGAAAACACCATGTGAGCTCTGAGCAACTGTTTGAGCATCACCAAGCTTTAAAAGCTGAACTTAGCGAGCTCAATAACGATGCCACAAGGCTTGATGAAATTCAGCAGCAAGTAGATGAAAGCAAAAAAGCTTACGTAATTAGCGCCCAAAAACTCAGCCATAGCCGTAACCGCTATGCCAAAGAGCTTAATAAGTTAGTCACCCAATCGATTCAAGAGCTGAATATGCCCAAAGGCAGATTCTGCATTGAGGTGAACTTTAACCCAGAACTACAATCAGTTTCTGGTTGTGATCAAGTTGAATTCTTGGTTACCACCAACCCCGGTCAACCGATGCAGCCCATTGCCAAAGTAGCTTCTGGTGGCGAATTGTCACGTATTGGGCTTGGTATTCAGGTTATCACCGCTAAAAAGGTATCAACACCAACCTTGATATTCGATGAAGTGGATGTAGGTATTTCAGGACCTACTGCAGCAGTTGTGGGAAGAATGCTACGCAGCTTAGGTCAATCAACTCAGGTGCTCTGTGTGACGCATTTACCGCAAGTTGCAGGTAATGGTCACCAACATATGCTAGTGAATAAATTCACCAAAAGTGGCGGCACTGAGACGAATATGAAGTCATTGGATAAACAAGAGCGAGTCAATGAGCTAGCAAGACTACTCGCGGGTGATGTGATAACTGAAAATACCTTAGCGAATGCTAGAGAGCTATTGCAATAATCTTGCAGCTTTAAGCATCATCCATTAATCATCGCCCATTAAAAAGCCCACTATGAAGTGGGCTTAACGTTTAATGGGATTAGCTTTAAAGAGATTAAAGTATCATTGGTTAAATATAATAAGCCAACAACTGTAAACAAATTAACGAGAAAATCCCCGCTAATACATCATCAATCATGATCCCAAAACCGCCATGCACTTTAGCGTCGAGCCAACGAATTGGCCACGGTTTTAAAATATCGAAAAAACGAAATAACGCAAAACCAACCACTAACCAAATTACCCCAGCAGGGGCGGCAATCATGGTGATCATTAAGCCTGCGACTTCATCCCACACAATTGCGCCATGATCATGAACGCCCATATCTTTAGCGGCTTTATCACAAATATAAATACCAACAAGGCAGCTAATTAGCGTGATAAAAATAAAAGCCGATAGGCTTAAAAAGCTCATCAAGTACACAATCGGCACTGCGGCAAGGGTACCAAAGGTGCCCGGGGCTTTGGCGGCTAAACCACTGCCAAAACCTAAAGCTAAAAAGTGTACAGGGTTTGTTAAGGTTAATTTCTTAACGGCTGGATCGGTTGAAATAAACTTCATTAGAAATGCTCAAAACTATTTTTTTCTAGCTCAAAAGGTTTGCCATCAGCCACTAAGCGTAACTTTTCGCCGGCACAAATTTGACCTACTTTAATAAATTTAACCCCAGCGTGGATCAGTGCAATATCCAAAGCGCCACGTTGAGATTCTGGTACAGTAAACATCAACTCATAATCTTCGCCACCAGTTAACGCATAACTAGTTGCTTCATTAGGGCTCAATGATGCTTGTAATGATTCCGATAGCGGTAATTCATTCACATCAATAATCGCACCCACATTAGATGCCTTTAAAACGTGCTGAATATCAGAAAATAAACCGTCAGATAAATCAATGGCACTGGTTGCTAAAGAGCGTAGCGCTTGACCCGCTAGTATTCTAGGCGTTGGATGATAGTGACGGTTAATTAAAAATTCTTTATGTTGATGTGCGACTTCTTTTTTGCCCAACAGGATATCAAGCCCAAGGGCAGAGTCACCCAAAGTGCCAGTAACATACACCCAGTCACCAATTTTCGCGCCACTACGGGTTAATGCTTTACCGGTTGGCACTTGACCATGAATAGTAATATTGATGCAGCGAGGCCCGCGGGTGGTATCACCACCGATCAGACTAACACTGTAATATTCAGCCGCTTCAAATAGCCCTTGGCTAAATTGCGCTAACCACTCATTATCAACATCTGGCAAGGTTAGCGCTAACGTCATCCACGCCGGATCTGCGCCCATGGCAGCAAGATCGGATAAATTTACCGCTACAGATTTATAGCCAAGCTCATAAGCTGGCATTGTCGGTAAAAAATGGACATTCTCGACTAGGGTGTCGCAAGATATGGCAATAGATGTGTTTTCCGCCGGTTGGACTAATGCACAGTCATCGCCAATGCCTAAATGCACATCTCGACGTTGCTGACCTTTATCACGGAAAAATTGTTCGATAAGTTGGAATTCTTTCACGATATAATCTGGTGCGGATAACCGCCCACCTATTATTTTGTAGAAAAAAGCGTTACATACAAAAACGGTATCCGAAGATACCGTTTTCATTCATTACTTACGAGTAACAAGCTTATCTAGCATACCATTGACAAACTTATGACTATCGTCAGCACCAAACGCTTTCGCTAATTCGATACCTTCGTTAATGGCCACTTTATATGGCACATCTTTACGATAAGTTAATTCATAAGCTGCTAAACGCACAATGGCTTTCTCAACGGGTGATACATCTTCAATATCACGATCTAAATGAGGCTTTAGCAGATCATCAAGTTGAGTTGCTTTCGTGGCTACACCTGATAGCAATTCACGAAAATAAGCTACATCAACACCGTTAATGTTTTGTTCAGTTAAAAATTCATGTTCAACATCAGCAACATTGTTCTTGCTTAACTGCCATGAATAAATAGCTTGAACAGCTAAACGGCGTGCCTTGCGGCGCTCTGAAGGCTTCATTACTTTTCCTACTACTATACTAACTGTTGTTCTAATTCTTGCAGAACGTTAACCATTTCTAGTAAACCAAGTGCAGCTTCTGTGCCCTTGTTACCAGCTTTAGTACCAGAGCGTTCAATTGCTTGCTCGATGGTATCAGTGGTTAAAACGCCAAATGAAACTGGGATATCATACTCTAAAGCGACTTGAGCAAGACCCTTGTTACATTCACCAGCAACTAAATCAAAATGCGGAGTACCACCACGAATTACTGCACCAAGTGCAACAATACCGTCAAACTTTCCACTAGCAGCAATTCGACGTGCAGCAAGTGGTAATTCAACAGCGCCAGGAACACGAACAACAGTAATGTTGTCGTCATTTACCTGACCTAAACGTTTTAGTGTGTCTAATGCGCCATCAAGCAGACTCTCAACAAGAAAACTATTGAAACGCGATACTACGATCGCCACTTTGGCATTTTTTGCTTCGATATTACCTTCAACTACGATCATTATCTTACCTAAATTAGCTAAAGCACCCGGCTCTGGGCAAAAGTGGCGGTATAATACCACAGCCAAATGCCCTGAGTCCTGTGCAATTATTGATAAATGTTAACTTCACTAAGTTAGTGAATTATTCTGCAATATAATCAGTTACTTCTAAACCGAACCCTGATAGAGAGTGATAACGCTTGGGTGAACTTAATAAACGCATTTTGCTCACACCTAAATTTGAAAGAATTTGCGAGCCAACACCGACTTGGCGCGAGGTTCCTTGCCATTTAGCAGCTGTAGGCGCTTGACCGTTATCTTCCGCTTCAAAGGCTTTGACCTTGGCGAGCATGTCACTTGAATGCTCGTGATTCGCCAACAGTACTAATACACCACCATCTGATGCAATACGCTCCATGGCGTTTTCAAGTGGCCAGCTACGTTTTTGATCGCGTTCAGAGTGGAATAAGTCATTAAAGGTATTTTGTAAATGTACCCGTACTAGGCAGTTTTCTTCAACGTCACCTTTCAATAAGGCATAGTGTAGCTGATTATCGATGGTGTCTCTGAAAGTCACCATATTGAACTCACCAAAACGCGTTGGCAATTTACATTCAGCTTCACGCACAACCGTGGTTTCTTTGGTGTTGCGGTATTCAATTAAATCGGCAATGGTGCCCATTTTAATACCGTGCTTTTCACTAAAGATTTCAAGATCTGGACAACGGGCCATAGTGCCATCATCATTAAGAATTTCAACTATCACGCCAGATGGCTCGCAGCCTGCAAGACGGGCTAAATCACAACCCGCTTCTGTGTGACCGGCGCGAATTAACACCCCGCCATCTTGTGCCATAAGTGGAAAAATATGACCAGGCTGAACTAAATCTGATGCTTTAGCATCTTTAGCAACAGCCGCTTGAACGGTTACAGCGCGATCATGGGCTGAAATGCCCGTTGTGACCCCCGTTGCCGCTTCAATGGAAACGGTAAAATTTGTTGAGAACTGAGCATTATTGTTGGTAACCATTAACGGCAAGTTCAGTTGCTGGCAACGCTCTTTAGTCATGGTTTGGCAAATCAGTCCACGGCCAAAGGTCGCCATAAAATTAATGGCCTCTGGCGTCACCTTATCGGCCGCCATGATAAGATCACCTTCGTTCTCTCTGTCTTCATCGTCCATCAAGATAACCATCTTACCTTGACGAATGTCTTCGATGATCTCTTCTATACTATGTAATGCCATTGCTAAGACCTTTATATTGTTTTGTCTATATCAGCGATATAGAGTAAATATGCTCCGGTAATAATATTTACCAGTAATAATCAGTTATCGCATAAATCCAGCACTTGCCAACAATTCCATTGTGACACCACTTTCAGTGGCTGGCTTTTGTTCTACTTTCATTAAGCGTTCAAGATAACGTGCAATAAGGTCAACTTCGATGTTGACGCTATGACCCGCTTGTAAAGCTAATAAGGTGGTTTCAGCTGCAGTGTGCGGCACTATGGTTAATCTGAATCTGTGCTGATCAACTTCATTTACCGTTAAGCTAACGCCATCAATGGTGATCGAACCTTTATGAGCAATATAACGAGATAACTCAGCGGGAGCTGCCAGCCAAAACTCAATGGCTTGGCCACGCACAAGGCGCTGCTCCACTGTGGCAATACCATCCACATGACCGCTAACCATATGGCCGCCTAATCGGGTCGTTGGGGTCACCGCTTTTTCAAGGTTTACTTTTTGACCGACGTTATATTTAGCAAATCCGGTTAAGGCAACGGTTTCAGCAGAAATATCTGCAACATAACCATCTGCTAAACATTGTACTACGGTTAAACACACCCCATTAGTGGCAATACTGTCACCCAGTTTTACATCGGTTAAGTCGAGCTTGCCACTGGCTACAGTCAAACGAATATCATCGCCTTTACGCTCAACTTTTCTTAATGTACCTAGTGCTTCAATAATCCCAGTAAACATATTTACTCACTTGTTATCTTTTGGGCCACGCTTAGCATCGACCGATAGACAAAATTGCATTAGTTAATTCGCTGGCGAATTAAGCTTTAAAATCAGTCGTTGGTCTGTACCAATTCTGCGACAATCCGTTAATTGTACATCAGGAATCTGATCCATAGTTTGATAGTCGTCTAATTGCATCAAATTGCGTCCATGACTGCCTAATATTTTCATTGCTTGGTACAAATAAAGTGTATCAGCTAATTTACTTTGAATAACACTACCAGCAACGCTGGCACCAGCCTCGACTAATACTGAGTTACAATGCTGGCCTAAGTGTGTAAATAAAGCATGCAAATCAACTCGCCCATCGTTATTAGCCGCTATTGTGATAAAGCTAACATGGGACTTAAAATCTTGTTTTACTTCTGCTGGATAGTCGACACAAGACACCAGCAAAATCGGCGTTTCAATAGTAAACATTTTATAGTCGGCAGTCAGCCTTGCTTTACTATCAAGCACCACTCTTAAAGGCTGTTGAAGGTCAGACTCAGCAAGGCTGTTTTGTACACTAGCCAATTGCTCGTAGCGCACATTCAAAGAGGGGTCGTCAGCTAACACAGTTTCAACGCCAGTCACTAGCGCGCAATGACGGGCGCGCAGCTTTTGCACATCGGCTCTGGCTTCGGGGCCGGTTATCCACTTTGATACCCCATTCGATAGCGCGGTTTTACCATCCAAACTGGCTGCCAGCTTAATGGTGATTTCAGGTAATCCCGTAGTCATGCGTTTCATAAAGCCGATATTAAGTTGGCTTGCCGCAGCTGTTAGCAAACCCACATCAACTTTAATACCTGCCGCTTCAAGCATGCTAACGCCATTACCCGCCACTTGCGGATTCGCATCCATTTGCGCAATCACCACTCGCTTCACTTTGGCTGCAATTAATGCCTTAGCACATGGCGGGGTTTTGCCATAATGACTGCAGGGTTCAAGGGTGACATAGGCTGTAGCTTGAGGGAGTAGCTGTTGTAATTGTCGATTTTCGACATCTTTTAAGGCGTGAATTTCGGCGTGGGGGCCACCCGCTTTAATATGATAGCCTTGACCAATGATCTCGCCATTGGCGACAATCACACAACCCACATTAGGATTTGGACGTGTGGTATAACGGCCTTTTTCAGCTAATGAAATAGCAAGGCTCATCATTTCAATATCACATTTTGACCACTGAGACATAAAGACCTTCTAGAAACTAAAAAGCAGTCATTAAAATTCAGAACTGCTAAATAAGGTTAATCATTGGCAAGAATACAAAGTGCCAATACCAACAAATGTAAGACTGCAATTAATTAAAGACGGCAATAAAAATAAGCTAGATTATTTTTGCAGCTTGGCGATGGCTTCACCGAATTGGGAAACATCTTCAAAGGCGCGATAAACTGAAGCAAAACGGATATAGGCAACTTTATCTAGGATCATCAATTGATCCATCATCAAATTACCAATCATGGCCGAATCAATTTCACGCTCACCTGTTGCTCTAAGAGTGGACTTAATCTTACTTAACGCTTGCTCAATTTGATCGATTGAAACTGGGCGTTTTTCAACAGCCCGAAGCATGCCGCCACGCAGCTTATCTTCATCAAATGGTTGGCGAGTGCCATCTTGCTTGATCACCCGCGGCATGACTAATTCGGCGCCTTCAAAAGTGGTGAAGCGTTCATGACACTCAGTACATTCCCGGCGACGGCGCACTTGATGGCCTTCAGCCACGAGTCTTGAATCAATAACTTTCGTATCTGTCGCGCTACAAAATGGGCAATGCATATCCGCTCCTGAAATAAAAAACAAAATGGCCGTAAGCACTGAGTACTTACGACCATTGAAGTTTATCCTATTTACTTTACAAGGTTAACCTTATCGAAAAGATTATCCGCGTTAGTTAAATAGATCATTGTTTATGTTAATCAATCTCGGTTGACATTAACCGTAAACTGGGAACTTAGCGCATAATTCAAGCACTTGGTTTTTAACGCGCTCAATAGTAGCTTCGTTAGTGATGTCATCTAACACATCACACATCCAGTTAGTTAACTCTACCGATTCAGTTTCAGTGAAACCGCGGCGGGTAATAGCAGGAGAGCCAATACGTAAACCAGACGTCACAAACGGTGAACGTGGATCATTTGGTACTGAGTTTTTGTTAACTGTGATATTTGCATGACCTAGCGCAGCATCTGCGTCTTTACCAGTGATATCCTTGTTGATTAAATCAAGTAAGAATAAGTGGTTATCGGTGCCACCAGAAACAACATTGTAGCCACGCTCAATGAAGGTTTTCGCCATCACTTTCGCATTAGCAACCACTTGCTCTTGATAAGTGGTAAATTCAGGGTCTAATGCTTCTTTAAATGCTACCGCTTTGGCTGCAATAACGTGCATTAATGGGCCACCTTGGCCACCTGGGAATACTGCAGAGTTTAGTTTTTTATAGATAGCTTCATCGTTAATGGCAGATAAAATCAAACCACCACGAGGGCCCGCTAGGGTTTTATGGGTAGTGGTTGTCACAACGTGTGCATGAGGTAGCGGATTCGGGTAGATACCCGCAGCGACAAGACCGGCAACGTGCGCCATATCAACAAATAAGTAAGCACCGACTTTATCAGCGATTTCGCGGAATTTACCCCAATCGATAATGCCAGAATAAGCACTAAAGCCGGCGATAATCATTTTGGGTTTATGCTCAACCGCTAAACGCTCAACTTCTGCGTAATCAATTTTACCTGTTACTTCATCAATGCCGTACTGAACCGCATTGTATAACTTGCCAGAAAAGCTGACATGTGAACCATGAGTTAAGTGACCGCCGTGAGCAAGGCTCATACCTAAAACAGTATCACCGCCTTCTAAAAGCGCCATGAAAACTGCTGAGTTTGCTTGAGAACCAGAGTGAGGCTGAACGTTTGCGTATGTCGCGCCAAATAATTCTTTAGCACGAGAAATAGCTAATTCTTCAGCAATATCCACATGTTCACAACCACCGTAGTAACGCTTACCTGGGTAACCTTCAGCATACTTATTTGTTAGCTGTGAGCCTTGCGCTTCAAGTACACGAGGGCTGGTATAGTTTTCTGATGCGATTAATTCAATGTGCTCTTCTTGGCGACGAGTCTCATCTTCAATTGCTGCAAATAGTTGTGGATCATAATCTGCGATATTCATAGCTTTTTTCAGCATTACTCACTCCAGCTGTTAATTCTTATAGTAGGGTTGCGCGGTATGATACAGCGCAATTGATCACAATCCCAGCATTTGAAACATGAAATTAGTTGCAATTCGTCATGAACTGCACTTGTGTTAGTTGTATTTTCTTGTATGGAGTTGTTCGGCAATTGTATTTCATAGAAAAATCCAAATTAACGCTTAGTTTCATAACCTTGTGACAATTTTAAGAAAACTCTTTTCTAAAAAAATGAATCAACAAAAATAACAACGCGAACAGTGAAAATAGTCACGAATATCACTTTTTAACCCGCAAAATGCGGATTCAATGAAATAATCTTGAGTTAGCAACAAATTAATTAGATTGTCACGGCTCAATAAGCACTCCGCTTAATATTTCACAAAATCATCTTTATTAGCTGACAGAAACCCTGCTTAGTGACCACTAAAGCAACATAAGTCTCCTTCAAAAAAACCGTAAACAGCTAACGGCAAAAAGATCGGTTTTAAGTTGTTGCTCGATTCGAGTAGAATTAGTGCTATTCCTAGTTCGATCCCCCAGTCAAAGAGATATAAAAATGGCTCAGTTTGTATACAGCATGCTTAGAGTGGGCAAAATTGTTCCACCTAAAAAACAAATCCTTAAAGATATTTCCCTTAGTTTTTTCCCTGGCGCCAAGATTGGTGTACTGGGTTTAAACGGCTCAGGTAAATCAACGCTACTTCGTATCATGGCCGGTTTAGATACCGAAATCGAAGGTGAAGCTCGCCCGATGCAAGATTTAAAAATCGGCTACCTACCGCAAGAACCAAAGCTGGATGAATCGCAAACCGTACGTGAAGCGATCGAAGAAGCAGTCAGTGAAGCTAAAAATGCACTAACCCGTCTTGATGAAGTGTATGCACTTTACGCAGAACCTGATGCTGACTTTGATGCGCTTGCAAAAGAGCAAGGTCAACTTGAAGCCATTATTCAATCTCAAGATGCCCATAACCTTGATATGGTATTAGAGCGCGCCGCTAATGCACTGCGCTTGCCGGATTGGGATGAAAAAATCGCAGTGCTTTCGGGTGGTGAACGTCGCCGTGTCGCTATTTGTCGCTTACTGCTTGAAAAGCCAGACATGTTGTTACTCGATGAACCAACCAACCACTTGGATGCTGAATCAGTCGCTTGGCTTGAACGTTTCTTACAAGACTATACTGGCACCGTTGTGGCTATTACCCATGATAGATATTTCTTGGATAATGCTGCAGGTTGGATTTTAGAACTCGACCGTGGTGAAGGTATACCGTGGGAAGGCAACTATTCATCATGGCTTGAGCAAAAAGATGCCCGCCTGCAACAAGAGTCTGCCACTGAAAGCGCCCGCCAAAAAACCATTCAAAAAGAATTAGAATGGGTACGTCAAGGTGCTAAAGGTCGTCAATCAAAAGGCAAAGCCCGTATGGCTCGCTTTGAAGAATTGAACACCAATGATTACCAAAAACGAAATGAAACCAATGAGTTATTCATTCCACCTGGGCCACGTTTAGGTGATAAGGTTATTGAAGTAAATAACCTGACCAAATCATATGGTGACCGAGTATTGATTGATGACTTAACTTTCGCTGTTCCAAAAGGCGCGATTGTCGGTATCATCGGCGCCAACGGTGCAGGTAAATCGACACTATTCAAGATGATTTCAGGTGCAGAGCAACCGGATAGCGGCAGCATTGAAGTCGGCGAATCAGTGCAAATAGCCTCTGTTGAACAGTTCCGAGATTCAATGAATGATAAGAACACAGTTTGGCAAGAGATTTCAGACGGTCAAGATATCATGCGGATCAACAATACTGAGATCCCGAGTCGTGCATACGTAGGCCGCTTTAATTTCCGTGGTGGCGATCAGCAAAAAATCATTGGCACTCTTTCAGGTGGTGAGCGTAACCGGGTTCATTTAGCCAAACTACTGCAAGCTGGCGGCAACGTGTTATTACTCGATGAGCCAACCAATGACTTGGATGTTGAAACGCTGCGAGCACTAGAGGAAGCTTTATTAGAGTTCCCAGGTTGTGCCATGGTTATTTCCCATGACCGTTGGTTCCTAGACAGAATCGCTACCCATATTCTTGATTACCGTGATGAAGGCCAAGTGAACTTCTATGAAGGTAACTACAGTGAATATACCACTTGGCTGAAAGAAAACTTAGGTGCAGAAGCCATTGAGCCGCACCGCTTGAAATACAAACGTATTGCAAAATAACAATCGCGTCACTGCCGATATCTATCAATGGTGATGCAAGTTAATAAATGCTCCTTATGACTATTTACCCATATTTAAGTAAATAGTCTAAAGGAGCATTTTTATATCTCATGACTAAAAAATTCACTAAACAGGTTAAAGCTGCAGTTTTGTTGATTAATGTCATAAAAATGACACCATTAATTCATATCCAAAAACAATTGAAATATTAACAACTCGCCAAACTATATTGCAGCGGCGCCGTTATGTTCATGTTTATCCGCCCCTTGCCAAACTCATCATCCATATGGACTATTTTTACTAATTAACAACAGCTTAAAAATCATTTACAACTTATCCCTTAGTGTATAAAAATGGCCTAGATGAATTAATTTTCGTGAGCTGTGGCGATGTTGTAAAAAATACTCAAAAACAACAATCTATTTGTAAAGACATACCAACTTCAGTAATATAAAATTATTGACGGATTGTTTTACTGTTGACCATTTGTTATGGCGCAATTGCTATACACCAAAAAAATTAAGAAAAAACGGAGAAATCAGTGAGATATAGTCGAATAACATTTATGTTTTTATGCTTTTATGCAAGCAGCTCATTTGGTTTAGAAATTATTACCAGCAGTGAAACTAAAGCACTTGAAGAAATTGAGCAAAAATACAACATTGACAGCTTACTTATTTCTGCCAATGACAAGTTATCGACTCATAAGAAAAAAGAATCTGATTATCATGCTCTCAGTGTTGAAATAAAGAGTAAGAAAACTGAGTATGATCACGTTATCTCAAAACTACCGGCTAAAATTTTATCGCGCTCAAACATTAATGCTTATTACCAAGATATCGAAAAACTGGTGCTTAAAATTGACCAGTTAGAAACCAAATATGATATTGACGGCAAATCACTTCGTAGAGAGTACAAGACTATTATGGCCGAGTACGATGCCATTAATACTAAACGTACCGATAAAGATGAGCAGTTAGCCGCCTTAAAAAGTGATATTACCAAACGTCTAATCGCTGATGTATCAAAACCAGATACTGTCCAAACTGTTGATTTAGACGGTTCGACGTTATGTTCTAAATTCCAATCAATAAACGACTGTCTTAAAGATTCTGAAAATTACATTGTCACTAATACCATTAAAACGGATCCATTCTTAAATGATCGTAGCGTGTTGCTTTCATACGATGTTATTGATGCCAGCATGAACATGAGTGGTAATTTAAACTACAAGATCAAGATGGCCTTCAAGCCTTCTTATAACAGTAAAATTGATTCGCTCATTAATGAAAAGCTAGGGTTAAAATCAGCCATGATCACCTTAGTGAGTAATGTCGCTGCTGATTGGTTTATTGATGGGGTAAAAATCGGTACAGGCCGAGAATTATTTCATGAGGTGCCATTAGGGCAACATGGCATTTTGGCATCATACCAGTCTCAAGATAAATCGAGTGTTGAGTTCATTCAAGGAAACGGCGTTTTTAACTATAACTTCAATAATATGTCTCGACAAAATGACCTAGTCAGCTTGCCAAACAAAGACAGTAAAAAACAAGTTATAAAAATGAAGCCTAAACAGGTTAATACCAATAACCAAGCGAACGCCACCTCCAAAAAAAGCTTAACCGATAAAGGTTATGAATACTTTATGGGTATTGAACCCGCTAATAGTGAGCATGAAAAAAACTTCGACTAATAGCCCTATAAGCTGCGAGTAAAAAAAGCCATTTAGGTATTACCTAAGTGGCTTTTTTATTTAAGTGCATTTAGCTTAATGAGCTATTTTAATGAGAAGAATAACTAAGCCGCAGGTTGTTAATATCATAAGCTAGCAAATTGTCACAGTAACAATGTCGAACACCAAAAGTCACCAACAACATAAGCCAAGCTAATGTTATCTATTCATTACAAAATGATCGGCTAATCGCCTATAGTTGCAACGAACTGTCGATGAGCTTGTTATCGGAATGTTCAGTTACACTCTTATCTTCTTTGCTTTACATTCATTTACGCTTATATGGCTAATTATTTATTAATATAGACCGCAATTCAGCAACGAGTCATCGAGTTCTATTATGAAAAAATTACTTCCCCTTATTGTCATTTGCAGCTTAGTTGCTGCCGCAGTCATCTATAGTGATTTTTCACAAGCCAATAAAGCTACGCCGTCTCAAAAAGGCCCTGCCAAAAAATCTATTCCGGTTGTTACAGGGCTTGTAGAGCAACATGAATTATCTCAATCACTGTCTTTGATTGGTAAGCTCGACGCTGAACAATCAGTGTATATCTCTTCGCAAGTGGCTGGGCAAATCGGTCAAATTAATATTCAGTCCAATCAAGATATTCAAGCTGGGCAAATCATTGTTCAATTAGACGACGCCAAAGCCAAAGCGGCAACAGCAGAAGCCGCGGCTTACCTTGCTGATGAAAAAAGAAAGCTCAAAGAGTTCCAAAAATTAGTTAAAAGTAATGCCATTACCCAAACTGAAATCGATGCCCAACAAGCCAGTGTAGATATAGCTCAGGCGCGTTTAGCCGCTGCCCAAGCAGAACTTGATTACCATTCATTAAATGCGCCTTTTTCTGGCACCGCTGGCTTAGTTGATTTCAGTGTAGGTAAAATGATTGCTGTCGGCACCGAGTTACTGGCATTTGACGACCTTTCTAGTATGAGACTCGACCTGCAAGTGCCTGAGCATTATTTATCTATGTTATCCATTGGTATGCCTGTAGCGGCACAAAGTAAAGCCTGGCCTGAACAAGTCTTTAGCGGCGAGATTACCGCCATTGATTCCCGCATTAATCAAGACACCTTAAATTTACGAGTTAGAGTGCAGTTTGATAACTCCAATAGTCAACTCAAGCCGGGAATGATGATGGCGGCGACACTTAACTTTCCTGCGATTGCTGAGCCAGTCATTCCTGTACAGGCTATTGAATACTCAGGTACTAAACGCTTTGTCTATTTGATTGGAAAGAACAACATTGCTAAACGTACTGAAGTCATTCTTGGTGCCCGTATTGATAATGAAGTGTTGATCTCAAATGGCCTTAAAATTGGCGACAATGTGGTGGTTCAGGGACTTGTCAATATGCGTGATGGTGTCAGTGTCGATATTTTACAAACCAACTCAACCACTGAGAAAATCGCTAAAGAAGATGACAGCGCAATGCTAACCACTGAATTGGAGAAAAGTTAATGTGGCTTTCTGACGTTTCGGTAAAACGCCCTGTTGTCGCCATCGTACTGAGCCTGCTTTTAGGGGTATTTGGACTGGTATCACTGTCTAAGCTTTCAATCAGAGAAATGCCAGATGTAGAAAGCCCTGTGGTAACTGTAATGACCACCTATGATGGCGCCTCGGCAACCATTATGGAAAGCCAGATCACCACCACCATTGAAGATGAATTAACCGGTATCAGTGGTGTTGATGAAATTACCTCAGTAACCCGCAATGGCATGTCGCGCATTACTGTAACCTTCTTATTAGGCTGGAATTTAACCGAAGGGGTAAGTGATGTTCGCGATGCTGTCGCTCGCGCGCAAAGACGCTTACCTGATGAAGCTAACGATCCTGTGGTCTCTAAAGACAATGGCTCTGGCGAGCCGGCAATCTATGTCAATTTAAGCTCATCGACGATGGATAGGACCCAGTTAACTGATTACTCCCAACGGGTGCTAGAGGACAGATTTAACTTAATTTCCGGAGTGAGTTCTATTTCAATCACTGGTGGATTATATAAAGTCATGTACGTTCAGTTAAAGCCTGAACTTATGGCCGGGCGTAACGTGTCAGCCAATGATATCGTCTCTGCTTTAAATACTGAAAATGTTGAAACCCCAGGTGGTGAGGTCCGTAATGACACCACTGTTATGACTGTGAGAACGGCCAGACTTTATAATAATCCAGATGATTTTGATTATTTGGTTGTACGTACTGCGGAAGATGGCAGTCCGATTTATCTAAAAGACGTCGCTGATGTATTTATCGGTGCAGAGAATGAAAACTCAACCTTTAAAAGTAATGGTGTTCCTAACCTTAGTTTAGGCATTATTGCCCAATCAGATGCTAACCCTTTAGATGTCGCTAAATTGGTTCATCAAGAGGTTGATAACATTCAACAGTTTCTTCCTGATGGCACAGCCCTCGCGGTGGATTATGACTCTACCGTGTTTATATCTCGTTCTATTGATGAGGTGTATAACACTATTATTATCACTGCTATTTTAGTGATACTGGTGCTATACATTTTTATTGGCCAAGTGAGAGCCACATTGATCCCTGCGGTGACGGTTCCGGTATCATTAATTTCTGCTTTTATTGCGGCCAATAGCTTTGGCTTTTCAATCAACTTGTTAACCTTAATGGCACTGATCCTCGCCATTGGTTTAGTGGTCGATGACGCCATTGTAGTAGTAGAAAATATTTTTCATCACCTCGAAAAAGGTGAGCCACCGATACTTGCCGCGTACAAAGGTGCCCGTGAGGTTGGTTTTGCTGTAATGGCAACCACAGCGGTACTGGTCATGGTATTTTTACCTATCTCCTTTATGGAGGGCATGGTGGGGCTGCTATTTACTGAATTCTCAGTCATGTTGGCTGTATCAGTGCTGTTTTCATCACTCATTGCCCTAACCTTAACCCCAGTACTTGGTAGTAAATTACTTAAGGCTAACATCAAACCTAATCGATTTAATCTGTGGGTTGATGACCTTTTTGAGCGCCTAGAGCAGCAATACCGTAAGCTGGTTTCAAAAGCGGTGAAATACCGCTATATCGCGCCTATTATCATTATTGCTTGTGTGATTGGTAGTGGCTGGTTACTCAACCAAGTACCAGCACAGCTAGCACCACAAGAAGATCGCGGTGTCGTGTTTGCTTTTGTTAAAGGCGCTGAAGGCACCAGCTATAACCGCATGGCGGCCAACATGGATATTGTCGAGCAGCGACTACTGCCCATGTTAGGCGATGGTGTTATTAAGTCATTTAGTATTCAAGCGCCTGCTTTTGGTGGCCGCGCAGGCGACCAGACCGGCTTTGTGATTATCCAATTAGAAGAGTGGCAAGACCGTGATATTAATGCCCAGCAATCTTTAGGCATTATCGCTAAAGCACTTGATGGCATTGCTGACGTTATGGTTCGGCCAATGTTGCCTGGCTTTAGAGGCCAATCCAGTGAGCCGGTACAATTTGTGTTAGGTGGTTCTAATTATCAGGAGCTATTTAAATGGGCACAGGCACTGCAACTTGAAGCGGATCATAGCCCACTTCTAGAAGGCGCTGATCTTGATTATGCAGAAACCACCCCCGAATTACTGGTGAGTGTTGATAGGCAACGCGCTGCAGAGCTGGGCGTCAGTGTCTCAGAAGTAGCCGACACCTTAGAAATTATGCTGGGCGGCAAAAGTGAAACCACCTTCATCGAACGCGGTGAAGAATACGATGTTTACTTACGTGGTGATGAAAATAGTTTTAATAGCGTGGCTGATTTGAGTCAGATATATATGCGCACTAAAACAGGTGAACTTATCACCCTTGATACCATTACCAAGATTGATGAAGTGGCTTCAGCGCAAAAACTAAGCCATTTAAATAAACAAAAATCGATAACCTTAAAGGCGAATTTAGGCGCGGGTTATACACTCGGTGAAGCATTAGATTTTCTGGACCAAAAAGCCATTGAGATGCTCCCCAGTGATATAAATGTGTCCTATACCGGCGAGTCAAAAGATTTCAAAGAAAACCAGAGCAGCGTATTTATCGTATTTGGTTTAGCGCTATTGGTTGCCTATTTAGTTCTGGCGGCGCAGTTCGAGAGTTTCATTAACCCATTAGTGGTGATGTTTACCGTACCAATGGGGATTTTTGGTGGCTTCTTAGGGCTTTATTTAACCGGTCAGGGGTTAAATATTTATAGCCAGATAGGCATGATAATGCTCATTGGTATGGTGACTAAGAATGGTATTTTGATTGTTGAGTTTGCCAACCAGCTGCGAGATAAAGGCCTTGAAATAGAGCAAGCCATTATCGACGCCTCAGCTCGTCGATTAAGACCGATTTTAATGACTGCTTTTACCACTCTAATCGGCGCAATTCCACTCATTATGTCAACAGGTGCAGGCTCAGAAAGTCGAATAGCTGTGGGTACAGTAGTGTTCTTTGGGATGGCATTTGCTACTCTAGTGACCTTATTAGTTATTCCTGCCATGTATCGACTCATTTCAGGGGCAACGCATTCACCCGGGTATGTTGAACAACAACTCAATGATGCTATTGAGGCGCAAAAACAACGACCTTAACTTAATGACTTTAATACAGGTGTAAAAATGGAAAAAGTGGCTATTTTTGTTGATGTACAAAACATTTATTACACCTGTAAACAAGCTTTTGGGCGCTCATTCAATTACCGCGCTTTATATAAATTACTGAGCCAGCAATATCACATTGAACATGCTATTGCTTATGCCATTGCCCCTGCAGACGACGGTCAGAGAAAGTTTCAAGATGCATTAAAACACATAGGTTTTGAAGTCAAACTCAAACCTTATATTCAGCGCAGTGATGGCAGCGCCAAAGGCGACTGGGATGTAGGAATCACCATAGATATTCTTGATATTGCCGAGGATGTTGATAAGGTGATTTTATTGTCTGGCGATGGTGACTTTGATTTATTGCTTGCCAAAGTAGCACAAAAATATGGCTGTAATACCCAAGTGATCAGCGTTGCGCCTTTAACAGCAAAGTCACTGCTTGATGTCACTGGCAGCCATATCGCGATTAACCATGACTTGCTACTTTAACTGTCACATTTTTCATCACTCTTCGGCTTAGTGTAAACAAATATACACACATATATAAGCTGGCTAGTATGTTTTAAAATACCAATATAAACAACTAACTAGGCTTTCCTATATGGTCACAGTGCTCACTTCCCATATTGTGCTGTTTATCCGCATTACATCACTTCTAAATTTATGTAGAATTACTAGCGAACTTCATTAATAAAAAATAATAATAATTGAGGCTAGTCGATGTTTGGAGCGTTAAAGCAGTTTGTATTGTTAATCACTTGCGCCTGCGTCACTGTTTTTTTTACGCCTCAAAGCTATGGCGAACAATTTCGATTAGAAACCCTGACCATCAGTGACGGTCTACCTTCTTCGAGTATTACTACCCTTTATCAACAAAAAAATGGCTTTATCTGGTTTGGTACCGATGCGGGTGCCAGTCGCTATGATGGGGTTAACTTCACCAATTTCCAATTTTCATTAAATGATAAACACCATATATCAAACAATTACGTCACTAAAATCCACGAGGATACAAATGGTGATATATGGATAGCAACCGAAGATGGTCTAAATCAGTTAACCACAGATAATCAGATTATTATTCATGATATGAAATCATCAAGTAATGGCTTAGGTTCCAGTTGGATAATAGATATATTTGAAGATGATAATAACGATCTATGGTTTGGCACCGGCTCTGGTGTCAGTCACTATAATATAGACACTCAAACCTTTACCCCCTACTTCCTCTATGAAGTTGAAACGGATAAAGCATATGATACCTCTATCGCAGGCTTTTTTTACGATAGTAACCATAACATTTGGGTAACCTCAGACTTTGGCTTGGCCAAGGTAAATCGGCTGAAGCAGAAACTGGAATTAGTCAATTTTAACGATAAGCGCACCCAAGAGATCTTTGACGGAAGCTTATCGACCGTGTTTCAGGCTGAAGATGGCCTTGTGTGGATTGGCACTTATCAAACAGGCTTAATCAAGTTTAACCCTGAAACACTGGCTACTGAGGTATTTCAACATCAAGGGGATAATCCCTCCTCCCAGCAGCTCGCTTCAAATCAAATTTTTTACATTACCGCAGAAGATAACAATACCCTGTGGATTGCGCACGATCATGGTGCCACAAGATTACAACTCGATACCATGACCTTCAGCCATATCAAACATCAAGATTATAATGATAATTCACTTGCTGATGATTACGTTGCAAGCATCTTAATCGATTATTCAAACGGTATTTGGTTCGGCACTGGCAATGGTGTATCGCGCTACTCAAGCTTTAAACAAGGCTCTCGATTATATCGCCCTCACCCTTTTAAACCCGAGTTATCAGGTAATTTCGTTTATTGGTTTGATACCGATAAACAAAATAATATATGGATAGCCACTGATAAAGGTATCGATAAGATTAACGCTGGCACAGAAACAATTACCATAGCGCCAATAACAGATGCTGTGATCAATGAACCCTATAGCACCATTGTTGATGAACAAAACAATTTATGGATAGCGGGTGCCAATGGCTTATCACAGTATAATATTGATAATGATACTTTAAGGCATTTTAGTAATAGCTCTGACAACCCCCATGGATTCCCCAGTAATGAGTTTTACCTCGCCATACCTGACAACAAAGGCAATGTTTGGATAAGCGGTTATTTAGACGTGGGTTTAATACTGTTCAATCCTGATAAAGGCATTTTAAAGCGCTATTTCGAGCACTACGATAATGCATATCGCTCTGGAGGTAACTTTGCCTTTGATAAGAAAATCATTCATAACGGCGAATTATGGATGGCCACAACCAATGCTATTTTCCGAATTAACCCTGAAACTGATGAAGTGAAACACTTGCCTCTAGGCAGTGAGGTTGAAAATATTCGCACCGTCAAAATTTACCAAGATGAAGATAATATTATTTGGGTTGCCACTCAAGGGTTAGGGCTGGCTAAAATTGAGATTGGCGAGAAATGGAGTGATGAATTAAACATCCAGTACTTCACCAAAGAGCATGGGTTTACCAGCAATACCCTCAAGGGCGTGGTGGGTGATGGTAAAGGAAATTTATGGATCACCTCGCAAGCTAAATTTGCGCACATGGATACAAAAACCAATAAAATCACCCAATACCCCAGTGCCATCACTCAAAAAGACAGTTCATTTTCAGATGGTGCAATAGCAATAAGAAACCACGAGTTACTTATTGGCACTAATCATGGTGCCTTTAAAATTGACACCCAGCAGCTAACAAGAAATGACTTTCAGCCTCAAGTGCATATTACTTCGGCACTTGTTGCTAACCAAGAATATATTGGCCCTAATAGTAATAATCAGCTCGCTAAGTTAAGCCTAGATTATCAAAAAAATATGGTCCAGTTTACCTTTGCCTCATTAGACTTCAGTGCCCCCACTAAAAACCAGTATCGCTATATGCTGCAAGGGTTTGATAAAGAGTGGACCTATGTCGGTAACACCAACACTGCCACATATACTAACCTCAGTGCCGGTGAATATAACTTCATCGTACAAGGGAGTAATAGCGACGGCCTATGGAGCCCTCATCAAGCCATATTTGCTTTTAAAATAAACCAAGCTTGGTGGCATTACGCCATTATTAGCTTGCTGATAATATGTGCCTTATTACTGTTTTTATACCTATTAACTCGCCATCAAAAAATTACTGAACTTAGAAAAAGAGCGAACTTTGATGCGTTAACGGGGTTATCGAATCGCTTCCAATTTAATAGCAAACTTGAAGCGTCCATTAGCATTAAAAATACTCACGCAGCCATTGTTTTTATCGACCTTGATTATTTCAAAGAAGTGAATGACACCATGGGCCATGACATTGGTGATGAGCTTATTATTCAGGTCAGTCAGCGTTTAAAAGCCAATATAAAAAGGGATGACTTATTAGCTCGATTAGGTGGCGATGAATTTGCCATTATCATTCGAAATCCTGGTGAGTTGGCTCAATTAGTGACTATTGTTGAACGGATAAGAGCAACCATTAATTGCGGTTACCAGGTACAACAGCATTGGATCAGTACTTCAGCGAGTATTGGGGTCGCCTGTTACCCTGAAGATGGCCAAGATGCTAAGACCTTGCTAAAGCACGCCGACACGGCAATGTATGCCGCCAAGCATGCAGGCCGTAATAGTGCATACTTTTTTAATGAGGCGCTCTCCATCGCCCTGCAAGAAAAAATCACTATCAAACAGCAACTGCAACTGGCATTAGAGAATGGTGAATTTGAGTTATTTTATCAACCGAAAGTCTGTTTAGTCAGCGGTGAGATCAGCTC
This sequence comes from Shewanella sp. 4_MG-2023, assembly GCF_030548015.1. NCBI lineage: Bacteria > Pseudomonadati > Pseudomonadota > Gammaproteobacteria > Alteromonadales > Shewanellaceae > Shewanella > Shewanella sp. 4_MG-2023. Next base: position 23,335 of record NZ_JAUORL010000026.1, on the reverse strand, counting down.
CTTTGAAGCATTACTGCGTTGGTTTCACCCTAAAGAAGGCATGATCCCGCCTAATCGCTTTATTCCAGAAGCTGAAAGTAACGGTCAAATTATTGAGATCGGCTACTGGGTATTAAGACAAGCCTGCATAACCGGCAATCAATGGCATCAGCAAGGGCTATTAAGTGGCAATATTTCAGTCAATATTTCGCCAGTGCAACTATCACAGCCGGATATTTGCCAGCAAATTGAAGCGATTTTAGTTGAAACAGGTTTTCCTGCCGAGAAACTGGAGCTCGAGATTACCGAATCATTATTAATTGAAAACGTGGAAGTCGCTGAAAAAGTACTTAACCAGCTGCATCAACTGCATATCAGGATTAGTTTAGATGACTTTGGCAAAGGCTATTCTTCATTGAATTACCTGACCCATTTCCCGCTAGATACCTTAAAGATTGATAAAGGCTTTATCGATAACTTTATCGATAACAAAGCGGCTGGTAATGTACTTAAAAACATTATTAATCTCGGTAAGGACTTGAATATGCAAATTGTTGCCGAAGGTATTGAAACCGAGCTGCAATTATTAAAGTTAATTCAGTATCAATGTCATGTAGGCCAAGGTTATATCTTCAGCCCAGCGGTCAACGCGCAAAGCGCTTACCAAATGCTTACTGGGGAAACACAATTACTGCCATTGTCTATGCAGCAAAAGGTCAGCTAAAAATTAAGCATCAGTTTGACTGTGATGCTTAAAGCTACTCACAATGCAATATCGTTGCAGGTCTGAGCAGTATGTAACTTAGGTATATCAACAGCAAGAGTCTGTTTAAAGTGGTTTAAATAGGTGACAATAAGCATCCGTTTTACCTTAATAACCAAATCAGCCTAACTGAGTAGCGAATGAGCACAAAAACAATAGCATATAGCCCAATATTTCACTTTCCGGTGCAAATCTATTATGAAGACACCGACTTTTCTGGGGTTGTGTATCATCCTAACTTTTTAAAGTATTTCGAAAGAGCCAGAGAGCATGTTATTGGGGCCGATGTACTAAATAGCTTATGGCAGCTACAACAATTGGGATTTGCAGTGTATCGCACCGATATGCTTTGTCATGATGGGGTTGAGTTTGCAGATATTGTTGATGTTCGCACTCGATATTATTTTGAAAGTAAATATCGTACTGTGTGGCAACAGGAAATTTGGCGACCTAATGCTAACAAGCCTGCTGTGACAGCGACCATAGAAATGGTTTGTATGAATCAACAACGACAAATGGCGCCGATGCCAGTTGAGCTGATCGCACAGTTACGATCACAATTTGGTCAAGATTAGCTATTTAGCAATAAATTACGTCGCGCTAACCGGATAAGTTAACTGAGCTAAACAATGCTCTAACTCACTAGGCCGAAGGGGTTTACTAAAATAATCCCCTTGGATGGTATTGGCGCCAAATCCAATCAAGGTATCAAATACCGCCTTTGTTTCGACCCCTTCAACCGTGACATTAAACCCTAAGCTACTAGCTAAATCTATGCTGGTTTTGACAATTTTGTTAGCTTGTAAATCACAATTAAAATCGTCCAAAAATGCTTTATCAATCTTTACCTCATCCACTGGAAGATGGCGCAGGTAAGCAAGAGAAGAGTGGCCGGTGCCAAAATCATCAATGGCGATGGAGACGCCGATGTCTCTGAGGGTATTTAGCGTTTCTATGGTGCTGTTCAAATCAATCATCAAGGCGCTTTCAGTAATTTCTATGGTCAAGTTTTGCGCAGGCACTTTATATTGCAGCAACTTACTGCTTATGATGATCGGAAGCTGTTTATTCTCTAAATCTTTGGTGGACAAATTCACTGCCACTTTGATATTTAAACCTTTGTTAATCCACTTAACCTGTTGTTTTAACACTTCATCCAGCGCCCAATGGCTAACTAAATCGATAATGCCAGTATGCTCAGCTAATGGAATAAACTCCGAAGGAGAAATGTCACCAAGACCAGCATGTTTCCAACGAATGAGTGCTTCAACTTGATGACAAGCACCTGAGTTCATGTCCAGCTTTGGTTGATATACCATGTACAATTGATTCTGCTTTAAACCTTTTGGTAAGCTATTGATAATTAATAATTCACGATATTGGGCTTTATCATCATCTTGATTATAAAAAGCAACAGAGCCACTGCTGCGCTTAGCTTTTTTAAGGGCTAAATCCAGCCTTCTTAGCATTAAACTGACATCAGCATGGTGTTTATTTAACTCCAATACACCTAGTTGAACTTTAATACAGATTGGCGTTTGAGCAATTTCAAATGGTCGTTGTAAATGCTGCTTCATATCCTGTAAATCCTGGCTCAATAATGAATTTGGATAAAAAAGCAAAAACTCATTACCATTCATTCGCGATACAAACGCAGGGGGGGTAGTTAAGCCTTTAATCCTCACTGCAAATGCTTGCAATAATTGATCGCCAAAAACAAAGCCAAATAAGTCATTCACAAATCTAAACTGTTGAATATCGACCAAAATCAACATACCTTCGGTCGCTGGCATTTTGGCAAACATTTTGCGTTTAAAGCCCACTCGATTGGACAGTCCTGTTAGTTTGTCACGATCAAGATTAACAGGATTATTTTTGTGTAGTTGATTTAGATTGCGAATAAGGGGTTTAAAAGCCCGAGGGGTATGTTTGAAACTTAACGGTAGTTTATTGCTACTATTGACATCAAGGGTTTGGGTTAACTCATTAATAAAGCGCCCTTGCTGAAAATAGCCACCCAGTACAATACCGAGCAGCAAAACTAAGCCAATAAACACAATGATCATTATTTCAACAGTTAACACAACCGAGTGCCTCTAATATCTTGCTTTATTAGCGTTAGCCTTATTAGCGTTAACTCAATAGCCATCGGGCTTGAATTTATGCTTATTGATAACTCTGTTTTATCGAATGATAAACATCTAAAAACTCATCACTCTCTAAATCTTCAGGGGTAACTGGTAAGCCTCTTGTGGCAAATAATGCTAACCGCTGCTCAAGCTCGGGACCTGCTCTTAACTCACCAGAGTAATAGGCCGCTGAGCGAATAAAGTCTAAATAAGTGACCTGCTCAGAGATGTAATGCAAATCAGCCCAGCGCTCAACCACTTCCATCACTTCAGGGGCAAAGTCCCACGTTTTTAAAATAGCTCGACCTATTGGCCCTTGCATTTTACGTACGAGACCGCGTAATTGTTCAATACTGGTAAAGGTATCAGGCCTTGTTTCAGCTTCTGATAACACAGGTAGCGCGCCAATATTGTGCACTAAGCCAGCCAAGGTCAATGTTTCAGCATCTAACCTTTTACTGGGGTTGCGCTTATTATAAATTGCAAGTAATGCCCCTGCCGCTGCTGTCACTTCAATGGAGGTTTGCCATACTTCATCCATCACCTCCCATACCATTTCATTGGTTGAGATAAAAAGTTGCTCTAACGCCACTGAAGTGACAATGGTTTTAATCTGCACTAAGCCAATTCGATTAACCGCAGCACTGATATTTTCAGCTTTTTTACCACGGCTATACAATGCACTATTTGCCACCTTAATAATGCGCGCCGAAATCGCCGCATCTTGGCCAATAATATCACCCACTTGCTTCAAGCTGCTATTAGGGTTTGATACCACCTCTTGCACTCTCATGGCAACTTCAGGAAGCGTTGGCAGTACCAATGCGTCATCTTTAAGCTTTTTCAGTAAACCCACTAGGAGTTGGTGTTCAGTCGTCATCAATTCAGCCCGTTGTATTATTATTATCGCTTTGTAAGCAATTGTACCAGTTATGTGGCTTATTTGAATAAAGAAAAAGAACGACTATGGGGATTTTATTCCATTAAAGATGATCAAATTTGACTGTAACCGCAATCACAGAGGAAAAATTTGCATTCAGCAGCCATACTTCAGTAAAATGCCGCCCCCGCGCTGTGTGCGAGTTTTCATCAAATTGAGAGTTATTATGTTTAGACCAGAGCTATTGTCTCCAGCTGGAACCCTTAAAAATATGCGCTACGCATTTGCCTACGGTGCAGATGCTGTATATGCCGGTCAGCCTCGTTATAGCCTTCGAGTTCGTAATAATGACTTCAAAATGGAAAACCTCGCCATGGGGATCCAGGAAGCCCATGCGCTCAATAAAAAATTATATGTGGTCAGCAACATTGCTCCCCACAATGCCAAGCTAAAAACCTACATTCGTGATATGGAACCTGTCGTGGCGATGAAACCTGACGCCATAATCATGTCAGATCCAGGCCTTATCATGATGGTGAGAGAAGCCTTTCCCGATCAAGTAGTGCATTTATCAGTACAAGCCAATGCCATTAACTGGGCTTCGGTGAAGTTTTGGCAGCAACAAGGTATTAAACGCGTTATTTTATCTCGAGAATTGTCGTTAGATGAAATTGAAGAAATTCGTCAGCAATGCCCTGATATTGAATTAGAAGTATTTGTCCATGGCGCATTATGTATGGCTTACTCAGGCCGTTGCTTACTCTCTGGTTACATCAATAAGCGCGACCCTAACCAAGGCACTTGCACCAATGCTTGTCGTTGGAAGTACGATGTCCATGAAGCCAAGCAAACTGAAACCGGTGACATTATTGCGGTAAACCCACAAGGGCTTGTTGACCAACATGGTGTGCAATTAGAGACACCGCCAACATTGGGCGCAGGTCAGCCATCAAGTGAAGTGGTGTTATTGCAAGAACCAGGACGCCCAGGCGAATATATGCCTGCTTATGAAGATGAGCATGGTACTTATATTATGAACTCAAAAGATTTACGTGCCATTCAACACGTTGAGCGTTTAACCAAAATGGGTGTCGACTCATTAAAAATTGAAGGCCGTACTAAATCTTTTTATTACGTAGCGAGAACCGCACAGTTATATCGTCAAGCCATTGAGGATGCTGTGGCAGGTAAAGATTTTGACCGCACGCTAATGCATAACCTTGAAGGCTTGGCGCATCGTGGTTATACCGAAGGCTTCTTACGTCGTCACGTTCATGACGAATACCAGAACTATGATTACGGCTACTCAATCAGTGATACCCAACAATTTGTTGGTGAATTTACCGGTAAACGCAATGATGCCGGCGCAGCTGAAATTGACGTTAAGAACAAGTTCTCTGTCGGTGACAGTGTTGAATTGATGACCCCGCAAGGCAATATCACCTTAACCATTTCAGAATTAGTTAATCGCAAAGGTGAATCAGTAGAAGCCGGGTTAGGTTCAGGGCACTTTGTATTCTTAGCTGTGCCGGCAGAAGTCGAGCTGGATAAAGCAATTTTAATGCGCAATCTGCCTCAAGGGCAAGATAGCCGCAATCCACATCAAGCGATTGAACCCGTTACCTAGACCTGCTACATAAGTCAGTCTAACCAGGGGATGGTTATCCGTTTTCAGCTGTTGCAGTTATTGCCTTTTAGGCCATAACTGTGACTGTTGAGAAAGTGTTTACCCGCCAATGCAATACAAGCCACCACTTTGACTCAATCTCTACCTTTGACTCAATCTCTACCTTTCACTCAACTTCTATCACCTACTCAACTTCTATCACCTACTCAACTCTATCACCTACCCAACTCTATCGCCCACTCAAGATCCAGCCTACTACATATAAAAACTCATGACCTATCATTTAGTCAGTTATCACCTATCATTTATTTATTATTGGCCAAGGTTGGTCAAAACTTGAAGGGTTAGACCCTTCAAATGTGAGTTCCTCTAATCTATGCTATTAATTAATATCAGTAATAAGTTTTACAGCGGCAAAATTTTATCATTAACGCAATATCAGTAACAAACTCAAAGCGATACGAGCAACCGAAGCTAACAAAGCTGTAACCCTAAGCCCTGAAATATTTATTATTCGCCCCCAAAGACACGATTGCGCAACAAAAGTATCAAAGTGTGCTTTACATTATCCAAATTTAGAGCAAAGCTGTTTAAAGTAGCTTTTATGGTGCTTGCCGTTTCACATGTTGCCAGTTTTTACTATTTTTATTGCATGAATAAATGAGGATAAAAAATGAAAGACGATACCAAGCTAAATGATTTAACCACTAACAATGTCGACCAGTCAAAGCGTACTACGCTAACTAAGCTTGCAGCGGGTGCTGTTGGTACTGCAGCGCTTCCATTTGCCTCAGTTTTGCAAGCCGCATCAGACAAACTCACTGAGCAGCAAATTAAGCTAATGGCCAATGAAAAGGGCCCATTTGATATTGTTATTGAAAATGGCCGGGTCATTGACCCTGAAACTAAATTAGATGCCATTCGTAACGTCGGCCTTAAAGGCAATCGTATTGCCGCCATTTCAACAGATAAATTACAAGGCAAAAAAGTCATTGATGCCACAGGCTTAGTGGTTGCGCCGGGCTTTATTGATATGCACGCGCATGGTCAACAGCTTCCGGCTGCACGAGCACAAGCATTTGATGGTGTAACCACCGCTCTTGAAATGGAGTCGGGGTTGCTACCTATTGCTAAATTCTATGATGACACAGCCAAAGAGGGCCGCCCTATTAACTACGGCGCCTCTGTTGCATGGACTTATGCTCGTATCACGGCAAAAGAGCCCACAATGCCACCAGCAGACGGTACGATTGTTTGGTTTCAACAAGCATTTTCTAAAAATAACTGGCAAAACACCCTTGCGACAAAAGATGAGCTTAAATCCATTTTAAACTATGTTGAGCAAGGCCTTAAAGAGGGAGGTTTGGGCATTGGTATTAACGCTGGCTATGCACCAGGTTATGGCCATAAAGAGTACTACGAATTAGCAAAGCTAGCTAAACGCTATGAAATGCCTACTTATACCCACGTGCGTTACTTAAATAGCGCAGAGCCTAAATCAAGCTTTGAAGCCTACCAAGAACTGATCAGTTTATCGGCAACCACCGGTGCACACATGCATATTTGTCACCTTAACAGTACCTCAGTGCAAGATATCGAAGATTGTGCTGATTTAGTTCAAGATGCGGTTGATGCAGGCTTATCGGTGACAACAGAAGCTTATCCTTACGGTGCTGGTTCATCAGTGATCGGCGCAGAAGTTTTCCGCGGTGATGATTGGCTAGAGCGCTGGGGAGTGCCAAGTGCAAGCTACATGGAAGCAAATGGTAAAGCCTTAACACAAGAAAAAGTCACTGAGCTTCAAGCAAATGCGCCAGGTACAGTGGTAGTAATGCACTTTTTAAAACCTGATGAAAGTAAATCCGATCGCCATAAAATGGACCGCTCAGTATTATTTCCAGGCGCAGCCATTGCATCCGATGCAATGCCATGGATGAATCCTAAGGGGCAATTAATCGAAGGTAATGTATGGCCATTACCAAGTGATGCTATTGCTCATCCAAGATCGCTTGCTTGTTTTACTCGCTTTATCAGTAAATACCTCAATGAATACAAAGCAGTTACACTACTCGAAGCGATGGAGCGTACGAGCTTAAATGCGTGTCGAATATTAGAAAACAGTGTTCCTCAAATGAAAAACAAAGGCCGTATTCAAGTGGGTAAAGATGCTGATTTAGTCTTATTTAAACTTGACGAAATCAAAGTGCTAGCGACCTTTGATGCGCCTAATGCACTCTCAGAAGGGATGCATCATGTGATCGTAAATGGTACACCTATTATCGAAAATGGTGAATTGCATTTAGATGTAAATCCTGGCTTAGCAGTTCGTAATCCAGTGGTTGCATAACCATTATGCCTAAAATCATAAAGCTCGGGTAATACCGAGCTTTTTCGTTAAAAAGTAAATCATATAGAGAAACGTCAATGAATAAAAAACCTATTCCAGTGACCATTTTAGCGGGTTTTTTAGGTGCCGGGAAAACCACCCTGTTAAACCATATCCTAACCAATGCCGATGGCATGCGTATGGCCGTTATCGTAAATGACTTTGGTTCAATTAATGTCGATGCAGAGCTAGTAAAATCCCAAAGCGACAATATGATTAGCCTCGAAAATGGCTGTGTGTGTTGCAATCTTGCCGAAGGTTTAGTGGTCTCAGTGATGCGCATACTGGCACTTGAAGAGCGCCCTGATCATATTATTGTTGAAACCTCAGGTATTGCCGAACCTAAAGAAGTGGCATTGCAATTTGAAGATCCTGAACTACAAGCACACGCGCCATTGAACGCGATTATCACCACTATCGATGCTGAGAATATTTTAAGTTTAGAAGGTTCAATGGCCAGCTTGTCAGAGCAACAAATACAAGTCGCCGATATCGTGTTAGTTAATAAAGTTGATTTAGTGGCAACTGAGCAGCTGGAAAAAGTTAAAGCATGGTGCCAAACCCAAGCCCCTTTTGCCAAACTGGTTGAAATGGAGTTTGGAAACGTCGCACTACCGATTTTATTTGATGTACCTGAGCGGTTAGTAAAACTTAGCCATGAGCATACTTGTCAGCACCAAGGTGCAGACCATGACCACAGCCAATGCAACCATCATGACCATGTAAACCACAGCTTTGATACTTTTAGCTTCGAAACCGACAAGCCGCTGTCTTTGCAAAGCCTCTATCCGCTATTACAGCAGTTTTCAGTCGATGCCTACCGCATGAAAGGTATTTTAAATTTATCTGATCGACCTGATCATCGCTGTATATTTCAATGTACTGGCCAACGCGCCAATGTCACTGTTGGCGAGCCGTGGGAACACGATGAAGCAAGAGCAACCCGTTTAGTCTTTATTGCCCCCAAAGGTGGCATGGACGAAAAAATAATGCGTGAAAAGTTAGCTAGCTTAGTGGTTTAAATATAAAACGACTATGCAGTAAACGGCCCACTAAAGCTGTTAATGACAAGCTGTAAATGCTTGGCTGATAATTAATAGCATGATAATCAAGGATACTGGCGAGAAAGGAGTAAATGATGTCCGAGTTAAATCAAGATGACAAATTAACCGCTGAAGTTGATCAAACCAAGCGCGATACCATGAAAAAACTGGCTATTGGCGCCGCTGCAATAACACTTTCATCGACTGCCACAGCAGAAACTAACAAGGGTCCACAAAAGCCACAGTTAATGCCAAATCAAACAGGCCCGTTTGATGTAGTGATTACTAATGGCCGTGTCATTGATGCCGAAACGGGTTTAGATGCCGTACGCAATGTAGGCATTAAAGACGACAAAATTGCCGCTATATCGACAGAAAAGCTCACAGGTAAAAAAGTCATTGATGCCAGCGGGCTTGTGGTTGCCCCTGGCTTTATCGACCTTCACGCCCATGGACAACAATTACCCGCAGCCAGAGCTCAAGCCTTCGATGGTGTCACCACCGCCCTTGAGTTGGAATCAGGCCTATTACCCATTGGTAAGTATTATGATGACACAGCTAAAGAAGGTCGCCCAATTAACTACGGCGCCTCAGTAGCTTGGACCTATGCCCGCATTATGGCAATTGAAAGTGAAATTTCGCCCGCAGATGGCACCATTACTTGGTTTCAGAATGCCTTTAGTTTAAAAAATTGGCAAAATGATCTCGCCACCGACGCACAGCTAAATACGATATTGTCTGATGTTGAACAAGGCTTAAAAGAAGGTGGTTTAGGGATTGGTATTAATGGCGGTTATGCTCCCGCCTATGGCCATAAAGAGTATTACGGCTTAGCTAAACTGGCCAAAAGTTTTGATGTACCGACCTTCACCCATGTACGTTATGCCAACGGCATGGAGCCCAGATCAAGCTTTGAAGCCTATCAAGAGTTAATCAGTTTAGCCGCCACCACTGGGGCACATATGCATATTTGTCACCTCAACAGTACCTCGGTGCGAGACATTGATGATTGCGCCGACCTAGTGCAAGAAGCTGTTGATTCTGGTTTGCCGATTACCACTGAAGCTTACCCCTATGGCGCAGGCTCAACACCTGTGGGCGCGGCCTTATTTGCTGGCCCAGAATGGATTGACCGCTTTGGCGTTCCCGATGCAAGTTACATGGAAGCCAATGGCGTACCTATGACCCAAACCAAAATCGATGAACTACGAAAAACCAACCCTGGTGAAGTAATCGTTATTCACTTCTTAAAGCCTGACGACAGTAAAGAAGACTTACGCATGATGAAGCGTTCGGTGTTGTTTCCTAACGCCGCTATTGCCTCTGATGCCATGCCGTGGATGGACAGCAAAGGTAAATTGATTGAAGGTGATGTATGGCCATTGCCTAACGATGCTTTTGCTCACCCCCGCTCGGTCGGGTGTTTTGCCCGCTTTGTAAATAAATACGTGGTTGAGTATAAAGAAGTCAATTTAGTCGAGGCAATGAAGCGCACCAGCCTCAATGCGTGTCATATCATCGAAGATGCTGTGCCGCAAATGCGTAACAAAGGCCGTATGCAAGTGGGTAAAGATGCTGACATAGTGGTATTTGATCTCAATAGCTTTAAAGATATGGCCTCATTTACTGAGCCCAATAAGCTTTCAGTGGGTATGCAGCATGTACTAGTCAATGGCCAATCGATTATTGATAAGGGACAATTGCTTATGGATGCTAAGCCTGGCAGAGCAATTCGTCGCGATGTGACAGTCTAATCGATAATCAAAAAACGTCGATAAAACATGACAACGAAAAAGCGCCATTAGGCGCTTTTTTCATGTGTTTAGTTTTTCTCAATTAATATCGATTAGTTGCGTTTATGGTTAAACAAAAAGCGGTCATTGAAAATAGAATAAACCATGATCTGCCCTGCCATAATCGAACAAAACATCAATAATGCTGACATACCAATACTGGGGATAGGCAATATTGCAGTGGCAAAGAATGACTCACTGGCACCAACGATGATCCGGCTTCCTGGCACTAAAATGATCACCCCTTGGATAATATACACTAACGCAGGCACTTTACGTGCTTTACCGGCTAACAGCCCATAAAGAGTGATAATCATGGTGCTAATCCAAGTGCCGATAACCCAATCAGAGGTAAACCAATGTGGCCCCCACATGCCTACTGCAGCAGCGGGCAGGCCAATAATAATGTCTTGCCAACTGGCATTAAAAATCAGTCCAATCGCAACCGATATGCCAATTAACGCCAGAATATGCAAACCTAAAGGGATTTCATTAATAAATGGCGCAGCGGCTACATGACCCACAAGCAAGCTTGATAAGCCTAAGCCCATCACCACGCCAATGAATATTTTTATTACCACCAAACTACTTTGGGCCAATAACTCTATGCCTGAGCGAAAGTCATTTAAGGCAAGACTGGCTAAACCATTGGTGACAGTGAGTCCTGGAATAAACAGTACAATGGATGAGATGCATAAAGCTAACACCGGTAACTCAGGAAATTGAGCGGCTAATATCCCCACCACAAAACTGGCAATAAACGCCACAATGAACTCAACCAGCATTACTCGCTGCCCGGTGCACATTAGTTGGGCTAACCAGGCGATTAACCCTAAAAAAACCGAAATCATTGCCGCAAGATACGTGCTCCCCACCAGCATCAAATAGCAAGGCGGCAGTAATAGGTTGGCAATGCCTAAAGTAAAATTCGAGTAACTCGGCACCCCTTGATAGTTTTCTTTTGAGTGTATTGCCTTTAGGGTTGCCACCAAATTGCGTAAATTGACTGACGGTGGATTTTTAGTTTGCATCACCATTTTTTGAGTGGGTTGCTCGAAAATGGTCACAATTTTAGTTGGGGTAACATCAATGGCGATATCTATCTGATGATGAGCCGCATAAGACTGAGTATATTTCGCCACTGAGTATGGTGCGCACCCTGATTGATGTAATCGATCTGAAAATGATAAAACATCATCATACTGTTGCTGGGTTGGGCTTTTATCTTCCATTTTTTATTCTCGATAAGTCAGCAAAAAGTGGTTCTGAGGGCTTAGTTAAATCATAGTAGCTAAATGATAATTGCTACATAATAGTAGCCAACTCATTCACTTCATAATCTGAAATAGAGGGTCAAACCCTTCAAAAATGAATCCTTTCATTGAATTAGCAGTGGTCGCGATAATCTCCACTGCAAAACATGCGCTAGCCGGTGAATTTCTCGCTTAACCCTAGGCGGGCTATCTCTGTGTGATATAATCATCGATTGAAAGATTTATAGCGTGTTAAAACGCATTAGATCAGCGCAGTCATTCAACGCTTATTAAGTCTTTGTCTTCATTCAGGTCATTATTCATGGTTAAGTGCATGAAAATCCGCTGTATGAATCATTGAACGTCGGGACAGGGTAATTTTTACCATTATATGGAATATACATAAGCAATTGTTACAGATGAATTTTATAAGGTATATGAACTAGATGGCATTACTAATCGACGATAGCTGCATTAACTGCGACATGTGTGAGCCTGAGTGCCCTAATGAGGCCATCACCATGGGTGAAGAGATCTATGAAATTGATCCTGCGCTATGTACCGAATGCGTAGGCCACTATGCTAAACCGACCTGTGTTTCGGTTTGCCCTATTGATTGCATTGATCCTGATCCCAGCCACGCAGAAACCCCAGCTGAGCTGCAATATAAATATGAAGTCATTACAGGTAAGGTTTAACCCTTAAACTACATGACAAAAAAGGCGCTAATTAGCGCCTTTTTTGATGTTTATATTCATCCCATGTCTAACGCTCATCATCTGAGTCATTATGACTGAATATTACGCCGTTGCGGCTGCCTGCTCATTAGCATAGCCTTGTAACGTTTGTAGCGTAATAGCTAACTTTTCAATGCTAAGCTTTACCGCTGCTGGTAACGTATCAAGCTCAATACCGAGCAATAAGTTTTTCACTTCAAGGCCGAGTTCGGTATCGCCTTCAATACGCAGCTTACGTTGAAAAAATAACGTGTCAGGATCTTCTTTGGCCGCAGCAACCAGTAATAACTCAGGCACATTGGCAGTAAAAGTTACATCGGCTTGCGTCAAAGGACGTAATAATAACTGTTGATCGTAACTAATTTCAAAGTTGAGCGCGATGTCTTGCACACAAATAGCAACCCACTTACCTTGCAGAAAATCTAACTCACCAAATTTAATTTGTTCACTTAACGAAAGTGACAACATCTTAGCCAGAATATCCAACTTTACCTTTTCAGGGACAACAGCAAGAGACTGGGTGGCGACTTTAGGGGCGATATTAAGCAAATTTTTAGCAACCTTTCCTGAAAAACCGAAAGACATTCATACTCCTACACTGACAAGATTCCAATTTAAGCTAGTTTACTCACATTTTATCAATTGAAACCTGTTTCAAATCAAATCATGTGATGTCATTCAACTTTACACTCACTTTCAATCGAAATTTGAGAGAGAGAATATGGAACTCTTGTGCCCTGCAGGAAATTTAGCCTCATTAAAAGCCGCTTTTAGAGCGGGCGCTGACGCCGTTTATCTAGGTTTAAAGGATGATACTAATGCCCGTTCATTTGCAGGTTTAAACTTCACCCCAGAACAACTAAAACAAGCCACCAAGCTTGCCCATGCCCAAGGCAGAAAAGTATTTTTAACCTTAAATACTTATCCAAAACCTGGAGAGGAAAGCCGCTGGTATCAGGCAATAGATTTAGCCGCCCAGCTGCAAATGGATGCACTTATTACCGCTGATATATCCCTGCTTCATTATGCCAGCAACCGTTATCCACATTTGCCATTGCACCTTTCAGTGCAAGCTTCGGCCACCAATCAAGCCGCACTCGATTTCTATCAGCAAAATTTTAATATTGAACGCGCGGTATTACCTAGAGTGTTATCAATGAAGCAAGTGCGTGACCTAGCCAAATGCAGCTCGGTAGAGTTAGAAGTATTTGCCTTTGGTAGCTTGTGTATTATGGCTGAAGGACGTTGTCATTTATCGTCTTATGTCACTGGCCAATCACCTAATACAGGCGGGTCTTGCTCGCCAGCAAAAGATGTGAGATGGCAAGAGCAAGGCAACCAATGCCTAACTAGGCTAAATGACGTGCTGATTGATACCACAGGTATTGACCAACAACTTGGCTACCCCGTGGTCTGTAAAGGCCGCTACATTGCCGAAGCGGATACCAAAGCCGATTACCTGTTAGAGTCGCCCACCAGCTTAAATACCTTAAGCCTATTACCTCAACTTGCCCAAGCTGGGATCAAATCGCTAAAAATAGAAGGCCGTCAACGCAGCCCTGCATATGTAGAGCAAGTAACGCGGGTTTGGCGAGAAGCGATTGATAGCTATCAAAACAATCCTAGCGCTTTTAAAGAGCAAGCCAGATGGAATCATACCTTAACCAAGGTATCTGAAGGACAAGTCACCACATTAGGAGCGTACGAGCGGCAATGGCAGTAAATAACAATATGAAAATCTCACTGGGCGCCATTAGCTATTGCTGGGACAAAGACACCACGGAACAATTTTATCATCGGGCAGCACAAAGCCAGGTTGATACTATTTATTTAGGTGAAACCGTCTGCAGCAGGCGTCGATTAATGAAATTTAAAGATTACTTCGACATTGCCACTATGCTCAAGCAGTCTGGCAAAAATGTGGTACTTTCAACCATGGCATTAATCGAGGCACAATCTGAGCTTGGCGAACTTAAAAAGTATATCGATAATGGCGAGTTTATTATTGAAGCCAATGATATGGCAGGCGTGCAATTGGCCTCTGAGGCCAAACTGCCGTTCATTTGTGGCCCAACCATTAATAACTACAATAGAGCCAGCTTAGATATTTTGCATAAAATGGGTATGCAACGCTTTGCTATGCCATTTGAATTATCAAAGTCATGGCTTAAAACCGTGATTGGTGAGGGCGAAAACACGCCGCAATTTGAAGTGGAAGTCATGGGCCATGGTTATATGCCACTGGCGCATTCAGCGCGCTGCTTTACTGCCAAACACTTTAATTTGAGTAAAGACAATTGTGAGACCATTTGTCAGCAACACCCAAAGGGGATTTTGGTGCAAACTCAAGAGCATCAGGATTTACTGAGATTAAATGGCATCCAAACTCAATCGGCTTCATTTGTTGATTTAACCGCTGAAATGATGCAAATGCAGCAAATGGGAGTGAACTACTTTAGAGTATCACCTAGCCAATTAGCCTGTATTGAGCTTGCAGATGAACTCACAAAGCGCTTAGCAAACAGTGATGAGACTCAAGATGATATGGCGATGGAAACTCGCGAGTTTGCTAACACAAAATCCTGTAATGGCTATTGGTTCGGCGGCGCTGGTTTACAAAAAATCTAGTTAACACCTTAGTAATCGGGGCTAATGCAAGGCAGTGAATAACGCTGTAAGCTTTAGCCTCTTTGCTTACAAGTCTTTTTACTTACAAGGCTCTTATAACAAGTCTCCTACTGACAAGGCTCTTACTTACAAGGCTCTTACTTACAATTGCCCAAGAGTCATACCTTTGGCTTAGGCTTATCTGCTTTACTTTGCCCCTGGGGCAGAAAATAGCAGCGGCAAATGCTCAAAACCCACAGCCATGTAGTTATGATGCTTAGCCAAAATAAGATGGATAACCACCAAGTTTGTGGCTTAGGAGACTGCGACACAATGGCTTGAAATAGTAGTCCTTCAGAGAGCGGGTTCTCACCTAAACTCCCACCCCAATATGGCCAAGTTAAAATCGCGCCGTGGATCACCGCAATCAAACCAGCAAACACCAATGGCAGCATATATTGGGCTTGGCGCATAATGATCCCGTTAACCAGTCCCAGTAGCGCACTGATTAAGCCAAAGTAAATAAAAATAGACACGGCTTGAATATGTAAATGATAAACATTAAGGGGAAACAGCCCTGTGGCAGCTAGGGCAAGAAAAGTCACGATAAGAGCCAGCCAAAATAACCGACCAGTAATGGTACGGTTTATTTGTAGGCCAAATAAAGCACTCATCGTCAGGCTTAAGCTACCAAAAAATAGCCCGCCATTAATCAATAAGGCAGAAGAAGAGCGGTTGTAAGTCCCCAGTTCACTGATTGAAAATTGCAGTAAACTATACTTATCACCATGCTGCATATGCTCAATAAACACAGATAAACCTATGCCGATAAAAAGCCCTATCAAGCCTAATAAACCAAACAGGTAAGCTAATCGAGCAATTTTTTCCGTTTTACTTATTATCACAGCGTATCTTGTTCCTTGTAAATTAGGCTCTATCATACTTAATCGCCTTTGATAAAAACGCTATCGACATCTAATGTTTAGTATTCAGTCAATTAACCACGTCAATATAGAGGGCACGACCCAAACAACCTTACAACGTTCTACTCACCCATTGTAATAACAAAACACCACAGCAACAACAACCGCATAACACTATGATTACAAACAAAATAATCCGTGCAATTCGGTTGAGAAACGATACAATATAGATAAGCATAAAAAGCCCATAACTATTCGTTTTAGTGAATAGTTTTACTTAGAATAGATAAGCAGGTAACCTTGCCTCGCTTAGATATCCTATGAATGGACATACAGCATTTCCCATAAGACGGTTTGATTAACTCAACCATGATTATTTAGTTAATTGGTAAGGCATAGACAAAGTGACTCAAGAAAAACCAAAATATAATCTCAAAACAATACTTACCTTTATCATTCCGTCACTTATCGGATTGTTATTGTTTATGACACCTATTAGCTACGACGGCTCAATCACCATTCCGATTGCTATCGTATCAAAATTTGTACAAAACCAATTCGCCGATATATTACCTTTAATCGTAACCTGTATCGTAGTCTTTATGGCAATCGTGTCGGTGCTTACTAAACTAATAAACCCAAAGTTAGTTCGTAAGAGCCCGTTTTTGCATTCGCTGCTGAATGTTTCACCATTTTGGTTATTAGTACGCGTCTTAGGGGCAATATTCATTGTATTAACCTACTTAGAGATCGGTTCAGAAGTGATTTACTCAGCTGATACCGGAGCCTTGGTACTCAATGACCTATTACCAGTACTACTGTCAGTGTTCATTTTTGCAGGCATGCTGCTGCCGTTACTGCTTAACTTCGGTCTATTAGAATTTTTCGGTACCATGCTGACCAAATTAATGCGTCCAATCTTCAACCTTCCAGGAAGAAGTGCCATTGACTGTATGGCATCATGGTTAGGTGATGGCAGTGTTGGTATTTTAATGACCAACAAGCAGTATGAAACCCGTCTTTATACCGAGCGTGAGGCGGCCGTAATTGGTACTACCTTCTCAGCAGTATCTATTACTTTTAGTTTAGTGGTTATTTCTCAAGTCAAACTTGAGCATTTATTTGTGCCATTTTACTTAACCGTTTGTCTCGCTGGTTTTGTTGCCGCTATCATAGTGCCTAAATTACCACCGCTATCATGGAAAAAAGATTTATATATCGACAACACCCCACGTCACCCAGATGATGAAATGATCCCACAAGGTCATGGCGTAATGTCTTGGGGCTTTGAGCAAGCGATGAATAAAGCTTCGCGCGCTGGTGGGGTTAAACAGCTATTAACTGAAGGCGTTAAGAACGTGGTTGATATGGTGTTTGGTATTATTCCTGTGGTTATGGCCATTGGTACCATCGCATTGGTATTAGCTGAAAATACGCCGATTTTTAATTATCTAGGTATGCCATTTATTCCACTGCTCGAATTACTGCAAATACCAGAAGCCGATGTTGCATCGACAACGATTGTGGTTGGCTTTGCTGATATGTTCTTGCCTTCAATTTTAGCCAGCTCAATTGAGTCAGACTTAACTCGCTTTGTGATTGCAGCCCTATCAGTAACCCAATTAATTTATATGAGTGAAGTCGGCGCATTACTTATTGGCAGTAAAATCCCAGTTAACTTCTTCGAGTTGTTTGTGATTTTCATTTTGCGTACCTTAGTGACATTACCGGTTATCGCCCTTTGCGGACACTTACTGATTTAGTCGCTTGATTCGAGTCATAAAGTAAATACAAAAAAGGAGCCACTGGCTCCTTTTTTAATGCTTAACAAGTTTTGTTAATCCATTTAGTTAATCAATTTAGTTAATCAGTTCTAATAACTCATGAATGGTTTTAATCGGATGGATTTTAGCGCCTAGCCCTTCCATTGATTTATGGTAGTTACGATGGGGAATATACACCTCGGTAAAACCATGTTGCACCGCTTCTTTTACTCTCGGCACACCACTATCAATCGGCCTAACATCACCATTTAAACTTAGCTCTCCCATAATGCAGGTGGTTCTGGGCACCACAAAGTCATTTAAACTGCTGAGTAATGCCGTCACCAAGGCTAAATCAATACAGGTTTCTGATTCATCAATCTTCAAACCACCCACCAAATTAAAATAAGTATCATGATAAATCTTGGTACGAGTATGTTTGCGTAATACCCCTGTGAGCATTTTAATCCGGTTCATGTTCAAGCCAACACAAACTCGCTGCGGAAACTCGCCTTCAGTCTCAGTGGTTAGACATTGAATTTCTAGCAATAAGTTACGGTTGCCTTTACGGATACAGGTAATGGCCGCGCCAGGTGATTCAGTGGTGGAGCCAGAGAGAAATATCTCACTGGGATTATCAACACTCATCATACCGCGCTCGGTCATCTTAAAAATGCCCACGGTATCCACATCACCAAAACGGTTTTTATTGGCTCTTAGAGTTCTAATTTGGCCGTCATTGCATTCAATATGGGTCAGACAATCGACAATGTGAATAAGCGTTTGCGGGCCGGCAGTTTCATTGTTTTTATTAACGTGCGCCACTAAAAACATGGTGACATTATTTTGCTTACAATACTGGGTTAATGCCTGCGCGCAGCTTTTGACTTGTGAAGGCGAGCCAGGGCTGCCATTGGCGCTTTCAGACACCACCGCTTGGATTGAGTCGATAACAGCAAACTTTACCTGTTTAGCGTCCAGCTCAGCAATAATCGCCTCAACGCTGGTTTCAGCCATTAAATATAGGTTCTCTTCGTTATAACTGAGCTTTAAGCGGTTAACACGATTTTTGAACTGCGATAGTGACTCTTCAGCAGTACAATATAATGAAGGCATAACTTGTGACATGCGGGCAATTAAATCGGACAGTAAAGTAGTTTTACCTGCACCAGGATCGCCTGAAATAATATTCACTGAGCCTGTGGTTAAGCCACCGCATAAGACCCTATCAAGTTCACCAATGCCGGTAAGCATTTTTTGGGCTTCAAACTCTTCCACTTCATGAAGTTTTTTTGAGCCGCCGCCGACAGAGCCTGCATAACCAGCTACCGAATTGGTCGACGATTTAACCGCAGAAATGCGCACTTCTGATATGGTATTCCACTCTTGGCAGGCATTGCACTGTCCTTGCCAGCGAGGAAAATCTTGTCCGCACTCATTACACACATACGCTGTTTTATTTTTTGCCATAGATCACTTTTGTCAGATTGCTGCTTATGGGATTTAAGCACTTATTAATTTATTAAATTTACACAGCTCAATTGTTAAGCTAATGGCGCCAAAATCGCATTATTACCTTAGCTTTAACAGACACCTAGACTAATTTTGTATAAAGTAAGCCTGATGCTAGCCGATAAGATTACCAGTCGAGCCTGCAATTATCACCTTTATCTGAGCCCTCAATAGAAAAGAAGCCATGAGTTTAGAAGAGCACAGTCAGCTTATAGAGCAATTAAAGCCACTTTTAATGGAACCTGATTTTAAGGATGCCTTTGAAATGTTTACGGCTGACGAATCAAACTCGACTCGATTTTTATTGAAAATGGAATTAAATCGCATTGCGGTGATTTGTACTCGGATCATTGATTTACGTGATAAAAGCGATCTTGAATGTGAAGAGGTTCAGGTTGGAAAACTACGTCATTTTCTCGATGAGCCAGCAAAGCTTTCCTTGCTAGAGGCACTGCAGCTGTATCGCAATAAGTATATCGTTGGCGTTTATGAGCATGTACTCAACCAGCACAAATTACGCAAAGAAAAAGCCCGCCAAAACAATCAGCAACCCGTAGCACAAACCTCCCAGTTAACTGTGCCTGGGGTGGTTTTAGGCAGCTATTTTAATCGTAGCGAAGAGCGAATGAATTACAGTATTCGTATTTCAGCCTCACAAACAGGTGGCCCCGAAGTTAATGGCGCCAGCTTAGATTTATCTGTCAGTGGCGCGAGAGTTCGCTTACCTGCTGACATTCGCTTTGATCAAGATAAGCCGCTGCGTATTAAATTACTTGAATTAAACGAAGAGTATTTTTTTGACGATCTCCAAAAAGGCATCGACTATAAAATCGTCGATATACAACACAAAGATGATAGTGCCATATTGCGCCTATGCCGTATTGGAGAAAGTAACGAGCTCGATAACTTATTAACCCAGCTGATCCGCAGTTACCGCTTTCGCTATAAAGTGGATGTCAACGATGTGATTGTCAATGCAACCGGGCTTGGGTTTGAACGCCATTATTTACCACTATTAGCTCACCTCCCCATTTATATCAGTTTAAATGACGGTAAACCGACCATTAGCCATTTGCTATTAAGTCAAGGCAACCAAGCTTCATTACAATATTTTCAAGATGAGCAAGAGATTAATCAGCTACCCGGTTTACTGACCAATAATCGCTTAGTCAATCTCATTAAGCACCCACAAGACAGTGACCATAGTTTATTTTTTTGCTTCACCTACCAAGCAAACGACACAATCCAATACTTTTCAGCCTCGCTTTATGAGTTAAAGCAACATGATGCCTTAGGGTTATTCCTTGGCTTTGGCGCAAGCAAAACTAGTTGGCGAGTGTTCAAAGTAAGCCAACAAAGCATTGACCATAAACTGAATTATAAAACCTCGACGCTACCAGGGGATGAAACCCACTACTCAGCGCTAGTAGAGCAACAACTGGCAGGCTTTAGCTACGTGCTGCAGTTAATCGATTTAACCAATGAGCAGGTTCAATCCGATTATCAAACCTGGTTTAACCCAAGTGATAACGTCAATAAGCTTAAAAAGTTTAACCAAACTAAGCTCAAACAAAACAGCATAAAACGTCTATCAATGCCCTTTAGCGAGCGACGACGAGAAGCGCGCTATGCCTTTAAAACCTTGGTAGATATTGAGCACAACAACCATAAAACCCGTGGGATAAGCCATGATATATCCACCCGTGGGCTGCAGCTTGCTTTAGAAGATAATCTTAACCTCAAGAAGCCTACAGATGTGTTACTTAGTTTCCCTAAACTGCAGCAAATTGCAGGCAAGACATCACTGTCAAACTTGCCATATCGATTGATCCGCAGCCGTAATCATGACCAAACCCTGCATTTGTCGGCCAACATTGGTCACGAACCCCATGCTGGAGTTGAGTTTATCAATAAACTCATTAATCATAATCGGGATAAACTTGAGCAATTATCAGATAGTGAAGGCGAGTTAAAAGAGCTAGCCGATGGCATGAAAAACTTACTCCTAAGACAGCTGGCTAATGTGCCCTTTTTTGTAGAAAAAACGCAAAAATCGGCGCAACTATCATGCTTAGGGATCGGCGTTAAAACTGATGCTATTAGCCATCTATTTGCCGCTGGCTCCACTAAACCATTAAATTATAATTTGACACCATTATTTAATGAAAGCCAGTTTAAGCAGCTAATTATTAATCCAGTTCGAGCAATGAAGCCCATTGATGGCCTGAAATATATAGAGATATTCCTGCAGGTGTCTCGTCAAGGTAGAGGAGCAATTAACATTCAATCTCAGTTAGTCAACGACTTCGCTAGCCGAGATGCTCAAATTGCCTTTGTGCGCCACGCTAAAACTGTTGGCCGCTTTGTGGCATTACGAGTTTATTATGGCGCAACTGAAAAGCCAGACATGAGCTATATTCGCCGCGAAATGGAATATATTGCCACCCATGCTTCCCACAGAGCAAAACAGCTTGAAGCCCAGTTATGGCGGGTTTTAGGAGCCGGAGAACTGTTAGAGATTAGTGCTGAAGTTGAAATGAGATATCCAGAGTTACACCAAGTCTAAATACCCCAAATCTGAATGACTCAAAACCTGAGTTGCTCAAAACTTGAAAGCTCCTAGCCTAAGTGCGCTAATGCTAAACCAAAAGTGCGCTAATGCTAAACCAAATTGATACACTAATCTCGACAGCGCTAATAGAGTATATATTGCAATCACTTGGTTTGTATTACTTCAGCTAGCGCTTATCGCTGCAGTTTATTTTTAAGTTGCTACTTAGCCAAACTGTCATACCAGCTTTTCACTAACGGGAAATGATCATCTACTGCGGATTTGTCGGTTAACATGCCTGCATGGGTGTAGTCCCGCTTAAAGCCGCGATGTTTAGCCAGTAAAGTATACTCAGCTGCCACCATCTGACACTCACCCATCATATCTTGCACATCTGAAGGGTTACCTAACACGCGGTCCTTTTTAGCGGCTAAAAACCAACAAGGCGGCCAAGTCACCTGCCTAGCTGCAGCGGCATAATCAAAGTTATCATGGCAATCTACCCAATCACCTTTTACCCAATCTATGGTTTGCCTTAATGATTGCCGGCTTTCATTGTCCATACCCATTCGATATTTATCTGCCGCTAAATAGCCATCCACTTTTGACAAAAATGGCGCCAACCGATTCCAAAATAAATCCACCATCATGGTTTTACGCAGAGATTTAATTTTGATGGTTCTTTTACTACCAAAGGTGACAAATGAAGCCACTTGAGTACGCACCTTAGCTAAGCGAACATAACAGCTCGCCATTAACACCCCGCCCCATGAGTGCGCGCACCAATGCACTTTACTTGCTGATGAATGCGATAAAATAAACTCATTGGCAAGGGGCAGCTGCTCTAAAATCACTTCGGTTTGACCTAAGGAATAGGCCGCGCTGATTTTAGGCTCACTTAAGCCTCTGCCTGCCGTATCGAGTATATACACATCAAAACCTTGCCTAGCAAGATAGCAACCTAAGCCTTTGCCCGAGGCACTGTAAAATACCCGTCCATTTGACATTGCGCCATGTAACATCAAAATTGGCATGCCTTTAGCCAAGCTAGGGTTTGCTTTGACATGCCGAATATGAAGGCGACCATTTCGATAGGGAATAAAATGTGACTGCTGCATGGGAATGAATATGACTATTTTGAGTGTATGAACTTAATACGGTAATCAGTGTAAATGTTAATTACAAGTTAATTAGAGTAATGAGCCTAATCAAGATAAAAAATGGCTCACTTAAAGTGAACCATTTAAAAGTGCTCTCAGCCAATATCTAAACAGCTAAGAGTCGATGCCATTGATGCTTGCAGCTCTTTACCCTTGCAGTGTTTTTAGGCTTGCAAGTAATACACAAAGTAATAAACAAAGCAGCGTAAATCCAAGTTATTGATACTGG
>NZ_JAUORL010000025.1:0-67664 GCF_030548015.1 Shewanella sp. 4_MG-2023 | reverse complement strand
AAGCGGCGCGTATTGCACTAGAAGCTGAACGTGCAGCAGAGCAGCAGCGTCTTGCTGACCAAGAACAAGCTCGATTGTCAGCAGAAGCCGAAGCGGCGCGTATTGCACTAGAAGCTGAACGTGCAGCAGAGCAGCAGCGTCTTGCTGACCAAGAACAAGCTCGATTGGCAGCAGAAGCCGAAGCGGCGCGTATTGCACTAGAAGCTGAACGTGCAGCAGAGCAGCAACGTCTTGCTGACGAAGAACAAGCTCGATTGGCAGCAGAAGCCGAAGCGGCTGACGTTGAGCAAGAGAAAGTGGATGAGCCTCAGGCTAAACCGGTAAAAGAGGGCTTATTTGCCCGCTTAAAGCGTGGATTACTGCGAACCAGTGAAAACATTGGTAGCGGCTTTATGGGGATCTTCCGCGGTAAAAAAATTGACGATGACTTATTCGAAGAACTCGAAGAGCAATTATTGATTGCCGATGTGGGCGTCGAAACCACCACTCGCCTGATTGATAATTTGACCTCACAAGCATCACGTAAGCAACTTAAAGATGCCGAAGCGCTATATGATTTATTACGAGACGAATTACAAACTATTCTCGATCCAGTGGCAGTCCCTTTAGTGCCTGAAAATGCAGACGGCCCATTTGTTATTTTAATGGTCGGCGTCAATGGCGTGGGTAAAACTACCACCATTGGTAAATTAGCAAAACAGTATCAAAAACAAGGCAAATCTGTCATGTTAGCGGCTGGTGATACCTTCCGTGCAGCAGCCGTTGAGCAATTACAGGTTTGGGGACAACGTAATGACATCCCAGTGATTGCCCAACATACCGGCGCAGACAGTGCCTCGGTATTATTTGATGCATTACAAGCTGCCAAAGCGCGTAATGTTGACGTACTGATTGCCGATACGGCAGGGCGTTTACAAAATAAGAGTCATTTGATGGAAGAGCTGAAAAAAGTTGTTCGCGTCATGAAAAAATTAGACCCTAATGCGCCTCACGAGGTGATGCTAACGCTAGATGCAAGTACCGGGCAAAATGCCATTAGCCAGGCGCAGTTATTCCAAGAAGCCGTTGGGGTAACGGGGATCACCATTAGTAAATTAGATGGTACTGCAAAAGGTGGGGTTATTTTCGCCATTGCTGATAAGTTTAATATTCCGATCCGACACATAGGTGTTGGTGAGCAAATTGATGACTTACGTACTTTTAATTCCAGCGATTTCATCGAAGCATTATTTAGTCAGGAAAAGGCAGAATAGTCATTTATGATCCAGTTTGAGCAAGTCAGTAAGATTTATCCGGGTGGCCAAAAAGCACTCTCAGAAGTTAATTTTCACCTCCAACAAGGGGAAATGGCCTTTTTAACCGGACATTCTGGCGCAGGTAAAAGTACCTTGCTCAAATTGATCACTGTGATTGAGCGAGCCAGTGCCGGTAAAGTATCGATTAATGGTCATGATATTGCCAAGTTAGGGAAAAAGCATGTGCCGTATTTACGTCGCAATATCGGCATGATTTTTCAAAACCACCACTTATTAATGGATAAAAGCGTATTTGATAATATTGCGCTGCCATTAGTGATTGAAGGCTTCTCCCACGGCGAGATCCGCAAAAGAGTTGCTGGCGCACTCGACATGGTGGGGCTGTATGGCAAAGAGCGTCATTTACCCATCATGCTATCTGGCGGTGAGCAACAACGTGTTGGTATTGCCCGCGCCATTGTCAACAAACCGCCTTTATTACTGGCCGATGAACCCACAGGTAACTTAGATCCTAAGTTATCGATGGATATCTTAAGATTATTCGAAACCTTCCATGATTCTGGCACTAGCGTGCTGATTGCCACCCATGACTTAGGCTTGATTGCCCGGATGAAATACCGCACCTTAACCCTGCGTCAGGGCAAAATGCTTGGCAATGACGAGCTCTATTCTGCGACCACAGAAGGGCAAGTATAATGACCAGAAAAGTTAAAATTACCGCCAGTAAGCTGCCTTTTACGGGTCGAGTAGTGATGTTTTTTGTGCGCCACATTCAGCAAGCAATGGCGAGTGTGGGCGAGCTGTGGCGCAACCCGGTGTCCTCTGTGATGACCATGGCGGTACTTGGGGTGAGCTTAAGCTTACCTGCAGCTTTGCAAGTACTGGTTAAAAATGCCGAGAACATCACCCAGTCATGGAATAATGCTGCTGAAATATCGTTATTTATTAACGAAGGCCGCAGTGAGCAATCTATTCAAAATTTAATCCGCCGTATTAATGTATACGCTGAAGTTGATGCGGTTGACTATATAAACCGCGAGCAAGCGCTAGAAGAGTTTCAGCGCTTATCAGGCTTTGGCGAAGCATTATCTTACCTTGATAGTAACCCGTTGCCAGCCGTGGTGGTGGTAACACCTTTGGCGCGTCACTCGAGCCCTGAAGGGGCAAGACAACTATTAGTAAAGCTTGAGCGTGAGCCTGAAGTGAGCTTTGGCCGTTTAGATATTGAATGGCTTGAGCGCCTGCAAGCCATGGTCAGGTTAATTGAGCGCACGGTACTCGCCATTGCTGCGTTACTGGTATTAGCAGTGGTGTTAGTGATTGGCAATACTATTCGCTTAGCCATTATGAATCGCCGTACTGAAATTGAAGTCATGAAACTGGTCGGCGCCACAGAGTCTTTTATTCAACGGCCGTTTCTTTATACCGGTATTTGGTATGGGGTGATTGGCGGCGTGTTAGCTTGGGTTATTATCAATTTATTAGTCTGGTATCTTGATTCTGCTTTAGCTGAGTTGTTAGGTCTTTATGGTAGCCAGTTGCAAATTCAAGCCTTGAGTTTCTCTGAGCTAATTAAGTTAGTGCTACTTGCCTCGTTTTTAGGCTGGCTAGGTTCATACTTATCGGTAAGGCAGCATTTACGTGCCATTGAACCTTCTTAGGGCTTGGTTGGTATCATTTAATAGCTAAATTGATCGCGTAATAGCTAAGTTGATCGCGGCTTTGATGAATTTTTATTAACTTGTAATCGATGTGTTTTCAGTCGAGTATAAATTAGCACAAAAAATGTGCACCAACTAATCTGGTCGCCATGTTGACATATGTCGCCATATCATAGATAGTTCACAAGCTATTGCCGCCAGCTAGCTGTATAATGAGCAATAGACCGTTTTAATGTTGTTAATGTAGGAGCGCCAATGGCCTTTCAATCGCAATCTATGTCACTTACTGTCCCTAGAGGTAGTAGCAGCTTAGAAGCTTATATGCAGTCAGTCACAGGCATCGAAATGCTTGGGGCCGAAGAAGAGCATGAGTTAGCCAAGCGTTTGCAAGAAACTGGCGATCTACAAGCGGCAAAAAAACTGATTATGTCGCACCTGCGCTTTGTAGTGCATGTGGCTAAAGGTTATTCAGGATATGGTTTGCCACAGGCGGACCTTATTCAAGAAGGCAACATTGGTTTGATGAAAGCGGTAAAACGTTTTGATCCTGGTGTTGGTGTGCGCTTGGTGTCTTTTGCTGTGCATTGGATTAAAGCTGAAATTCATGAATACGTGCTTAAAAACTGGCGTATTGTGAAAGTTGCCACCACCAAAGCGCAACGTAAATTATTCTTCAACATTCGTAAAACCAAAAAGCGTTTAGGCTGGTTTAGTGATGAAGAAGTCGGCATGGTTGCCGAAAACCTTGGGGTGTCTAAAAAAGACGTCACTGAGATGGAGTCGCGTATGGCGGCTCAAGATCCTGCATTTGATTTAGCCAGCGACAATGATGATGACAGCGGTGTGGATTTTGCCCCAGTTCATTATTTAGAAGATCATTCTTCCGATGTTGCACTTGAAGTTGAAAATCAAAATTGGGAGTCAGACTCTCAAGCGCGTTTATTCTCGGCAATTAAAACCCTTGATGAACGTAGCCAACATATTTTAAGAGCGCGTTGGTTAGATGATGACAAGACAACACTACAAGAATTAGCCGCTACTTACCAAGTGTCTGCAGAGCGCATTAGACAGCTTGAAAAGAATGCCATGACCAAGCTTAAATCTTGTATGGAAATCTAACTTAGCCTCGGGTTGATTCACTTCAATCTCGCTAAAAACTAAAACCTGCTACGGCAGGTTTTTTTGTGGCTAAAAATTAGCTTTCAACTAAAGCTGTTATTAGCTGAAAGCCGTGATAAAACAGCCTAAAGTGAGTCGAGGTTATATTGGCTCTTAACCGCAGCAATGATCTGTTTGCGAGGTATTTTTAAACTGGCGGACTCAATATTATCGGGCCAAGGGTAATAGTGACGCGGGCGCTTAAAGCGAGCGATAAACTTTAATAGCAGTGCTTCAATGCTGCCAATAACCTCGGTTGTTAGCTGGGCTTGGGGAGCTTTAAATTGAATAATTGCTGCTGGTAGCAAGCTAAATTTAGCATCATATTGGCCAAACACAATGGCCTGAGCGATATCAGGGTGAGCCCTTAAGGCGGCTTCAATTTCTTCTGGGTGAATATTTTCACCACCACAGATAAACATATTGTCTACGCGGCCCAGTAAATGTAACTGACCTTGGTCATCAAATTGGCCTTGGTCATTAGTGCAAAACCAACCGTTCTCATCAACAGGACGCTCAAGTATGGGCTCTGCTCGCTGCTGTGAAGCGCTTAGGGTGTGATCAGGGCTTGCTTGTAAATAGCCTAAAAATAAACATGGGCCTTTGACCCAAATTACCCCATCAACTAGCTTTAATTGCCGCTGTGGCAGCGCTGTACCTAAATGATTAGCGCTATTAATGGCCGCGGTAGTGATTTGTGAGCTCATCTCTGACATGCCGTAACTGCAAAAAGCGCTGATGTGTAACTGAGCTAGCTGTTTAACCAGTAGCAGATCGATCGCGCCGCCACCGAGCAATAATGCTTTTACATGTTTAAGTACTGTCGCATCAGTGTCTAAAATCTGGCTTAGCTGGGCAGATACTAACGATAAGTGGCTTAATGGCGTTTGGGCTAATTGCTTAACAAGAGGCTGCTCGGTACTGAGTACTATGGTGGCAGCGGCGATGGCGCAGCGATTAACAATGGCGAGGCCGCCAATATGAAATAGCGGTAATGATAATAACCAGCTATCCCCTTTATCTAGGTTGATATTTTCAGCTGAGCCTGTGGCGCTAGCAATATGATTACTAAGGCTATGAACCACTCCTTTTGGGGTGCCACTTGATCCAGAGGTCAGAATAACATTCACTGGCTGGCTAGCGTCGATAGCGAAGGGCCTGAGTGGCTTACTGGTATTTAGGTTAAGCTTAAATGTCACCTCAGTTGTGATAGGTTGCGGCTGTGCCTGTGTGGCTAATACTGATGCTAATTGCGGTGTTAAATCAGCCTCAGACCAATAGTAATTGATGTTAAAACGCAGGCATAGTTGGCTTATTTGCGCAGCAGGAAAACGGGGTGATATCGGAAAAAATAATGCCCCTAAATCAATACAGGCCCAATACAGGCAAATCATTTCCAGATTATTACGACTAATGCAGGCCAGTCGATGATTTTTTGCAACCCCTTGGCCGCTAAGTTGCTGCGCCAATGCTAATACCAGCTGACTTAACTGAGCATAGCTAATGGCGGTTTGGGTATCGTTACTCGCAGTTGATGCACTGGCGGTTTTATTGAAACCCGCTGTGAGCTCAGCGGCGCTATTCGGTAAGATGATTGCCACTGCATTTGGATGTTCAATAGCAGTTTGGTGCAGCGGCGATATCATGTTATTCATATTAATGCTCGCTATCGGCAATAAGGGTCGATGCTTGATTGAGATCAGCGTCTTGATTGATCGTCGCTTCAGAAATCGTTTCGCGCTGCAGTAGCACACAAACCGCTTTATTCAGTTGGCCTTGCTTATCAATAAGCGGTTCACTAAAGCTTGATAGGGTATCGAGTCCTGGGGTTTCATCTGGAGTCAGCATATAGCTTAATTTAGCCAAGTCATTAATCCCAAGGTTTGCCTCTAAACTTGAGCTTAAAATGCAGCGCACGCCATGGCTATTGGCCGTGGTAATTAACCCTGTTAATTGATTAATACTGCCTATGATGGTGGGTTTAATTACCAGCGCGGTTAGACCTTCAAGCATGTCAAATTGATACTTGCTGTCGTTTAAGCTTTCATCTAAAGCAAAAGGAATTTTAAGGGCTTGGTAAACCTGTTGGTTTTCTGCTGGGGTTTTACATGGCTCTTCAATATATTCAATGGCCGCTTTAGGCAAACACGCTAGAAACTCAATGGCTTGCTCAGGTGTAAAGCCTTGGTTGGCATCTAAACGGAGTTTAAGCTTTGGATTAAGCTCAAGTATTTGATGAATATATTTTATTTCCTGCTCGATACTGGCTTGGGCGACTTTCACTTTAACTGAGTAGCTGCGTTTATCTAATTGGGCCAGTTTTGCTCGTAACTTATTGAGATCTGAGTCTGGTTGATAATAGAAAAGGCCAATTTTACTTTGCATTGATTGAGCATAATCATATTGGGGATGATCAAACCCGCCATCAAGCTTAAGGGCTAATAAACTTAAGCCAAATGCAGCGGATGGATAAAGCTCAGCAGATGCCAATATCTCATTAATTTGAGTAAGGCTACTGCCTATTAAGCGTGGTAATAGGGTGGTGAGTTGTTCGATAACTGCGTCAAGTGATTCATGACTAAAACCGCTGAGCGCCACGCCTTCAATGTCAGTGCCAGACAGTGGCGCTATTTCAACAAAGCTTTGTTGGCCGCTAGTTAGACTTGCTGCAATGACTAAGCCGTGGCGGATATCAATACGTTGTTTAGCTACGGGTAAATGGGGCGCCAAGTTAATTTGATAACGATATAACTCAAGCTGACTAATACGTGGGGCATTCATTAAAACCTGGTTATTATTACTGTTAGCGGTTGCCATGAATGATGTCCTTAAGGGGTTAAAAGTTGGATGATCCTAGCGGCAAACATCTTAGGTTGCGCTTTATGGATATTGTGACCGCAATGAGCAATGGTGACTGTGTTAAGTTGCAGTTTTTGCTGCCACTGCTGGGCAAGTTGACTGAACTTACTGTCTTGTTCTCCCACTAACAGGTAGGCGGGGCAGTGTAATTGCTTCAGCACTTTTTCGCCATTTTGTTGTAACCCTAGCGAGGTACTTTTAAAACAGTGCAGCAGCGCTTGGGGATTGTTTTTACTGCGAATCGCAATCAGGTTTTTTCTAGCGTCCGTGGTTAAATTAGCAAATACTGGCTGTTGATACCATTGCTCGAGAAAGTCTCTAATAGGTTCGACGGCGAGCTTATCGGCCCACTTTTGATCGTGCTTGAGGCGTGCTTGTTTGTCGCGGCTGCTGGTTAAGCCTAAGTGCGCTGACTCCAGCAATAAACTTAATACTGCTTTGGGGTAAAGCTTGGCAATGTGCAGTGCAATACGGCCACCTAATGAATAACCTAACAAATGAAATTGGCTATAACCGAGCTGGATGACTTTATCGACAATAGACTGCGCCGCCGTTTCAAAGCCTGGGGTTGGCAATTCTAGCTGATTGTCACCATGGCCTGGTAAGTCGATACAGATACAGTGAAAGTGCTGACTTAAAATCTGTAAGCTTGCTTGCCAGTCTTCTTTTGACCCCAAAAAACCATGCAATAATACCAGTGCTGGTAAATTGGTGTCGCCAAAACGATTAATTATTGGCATTAGTGCTGCCTCACCCATTGTCCGATGAGTTTAATCTGATCGCTGGCCTGAGTTGGGCTGACATTCACTTCAATGACTGAGGTGCCTGCATATCCCATCGCATCGGCGTAGGCTTCATTAAAACTCGTTAAACTATCCACTTGATTATAGGCCAGACCAAACATGGCTGCTGCGTAGCCAAATTCTAAGCCATGGCTTAAGCGGTAATATTGCTCTCGAACGGCATCATTGGGTACCGGCAGCAGGTTAAAGATATTACCGCCGTCATTGTTTAAAATCACAATCACAAACGGGCTGTTAACGTGTTTGGTCATCGCCAGTGAGTTTAAGTCGTGCAAACTGGAAATATCCCCAATAAGCAAGGTGGTAGGCTGATTATTGGCTAATGCCACCCCAGTTGCGGTAGCGATTAAGCCATCAATACCCGATGCGCCGCGGTTAGTATAAATATCGGGTAGCTCGCAAATGATTGGTGCATACATATCGTATAAGCGTATTGGCAAGCTATTACCAATAAACCATTGATGTGATGCGCTTTGCTGCTGAGCGATATGCCGAACCACTTGCGGCTCACCAAAACTACTTTGATCAATATGCTGCGTCAGTAATGCTTCAATGTTTTGATTGTGCTCAACTAAGCTTAACGCCCAATTAGCTGCAGAGGAGCGAGGCCAATTGTTATTGCACATGGCAGTGATACTGGCTTGCCAAATTCGTTTTGATTGATGGTTTGGATCCAGTCGTTGCTGGTTTGCTAATACCTGCCAATAGCTATGCCATTGATGATTAGCAATAAAGCTGATTAAACGCTTAGAGATAAAGCGGCCACCAAACACCAAAATGCGGTCAGCTTGTTCAATAAATTTACTGGCTTTAGGATTTAGCAGCAGTTGATCGATATGGCCAATAACACTGGGGTGCTGCCTCAGTTGTGATTGCGCGTCGGCGACTATTGGCCAACCCAGTTTTTGAGATAATTCAATAATTTGCTTTGGGTTTTCTTGGGGGGATAAGGTTCCCGCCACAATGATCCCTTTGCCGTGTGCAAAACGCATCATAGTGTCTTGGCTAGGCAGATTGGTTTGAGCTAACTGGCCGTAATCCGTGTAAGGGTGAGAGTGGTTTAACCATGGCGTAATTGGCGTTACATAATCACTCATTGATTGGGCTAATTGCCCTAGGCTTTGAAGCTCTGTGGGATACAGAGGCTCTCGGTACATGCAATTGACATGTACTGGCTGGGTTAAATTTGCCACTGCTTCATCAATGGTGGTGAGCAAGGTATTAGGGCTGATGGCAAGATCCGGCGTCGGTAAATTCACTTGCTTAGCGTAATCAGCAAAAATGGCGGGCTGATTAATGGCTTGGTTAGCGCCGCAGCCAATGAGTTCAGGCGGCCTGTCGCCAGTTAAAATAATCAGCGGCACCTGAGTAAGCCAAGCTTCAATAATGGCGGGATACAGATTCGCCACCGCAGTGCCAGAAGTGGTGATGATGGCCACCGGGCTGTGACTGGCTTTAGCTAAGCCCAGCGCCATGAAACCCAGCCCACGTTCGTCAAAATGAAGGTGAGATTGCAAGCTTGACTGCGCCGCTGCGGCTAAGGTTAATGGGGTTGAGCGAGAGCCTGGCGCCATACAAACATGTTTAACACCCAGTCTGGCTAACTCTTCTAAAATGAGTGCGCCCCAAAGTAAATTGATGTCAGATGTCGGCTGTGATTGCATGTTGATAAACCTAATAGAAAACCAGTTACTAAGAAGTGTAACGCTATCAAGCTGCTATATCTAAGATTTCGGTTGGAAAATTATAAAAAGCTAGCTTGATAAGCTAAAAATAGCGCCAGTAAAGGGGAACAGATAAATTGCTACAATTCAAGCTAGCGACTTTGATTTAACCTAATAGCCTAATTACTGGGCTGGTTATTAATCCATTCACTCATCACCACGTGGGTTTTGATTTTAACGATATCGGCTTGGGCATCAATGTATTCCCGAATTTGATGTAAGCGCTTCATTGATGGGGCATTCACATACACTAATAAATCCATTTCGCCGGTAATGCCTTGGCACGTGATCACTTCAGGAATCGCGTGAAAAACATGGACTACATCAGCGCAATTAGCGCGTTCATGCTGGATTTCGAAATACGCTGAAACGCCTTCTTTTTGTGACTCGCTCAATAGCACTTGATAACCACGGATCACGCCGGTTTGTTCTAGCTTTTTGATGCGTTCAGTGACTGCGCTGCGAGATAAACTCACTTGCTCAGCAATATTTGAAATGCTTTGGCGGGCATTAAGGCGTAATGCGTTAATGATTAATTGATCGAACTTGTCCAAGGCTAACCCTCATTATGTTGGTTGTTGAGCTAAATGCCGTCATTTTGTCGGTTTGTTCGGTGATCTTGCAGGTGATATGCTGCAGTTTGACAAGCGCTATCAGCTTATACTCTTACTAAATATCACTATAGATAAAGACAATGAATCAAATTACAGCAAGCATAGGGCGCTGGCAAGGCGCAGGACTGATGGCCACCACTTTGCTGGGCACTGGGGTATTTATATTGCCACAGATGACCATAGAGGTGGCTGGGAGTGGCGCTTTACTGGCGTGGATTATACTCACAGTCGCCATATTGCCGGTGGCAGTGGTATTTGGCTTGCTGGCAAGTCGCTTCCCCCATGCCGCAGGGCCAGCTTATTTTATTGAAAAAGCCTTTGGTATCACAGCAGGGCGCACCATAGGGCTGATTTTTTTATTAGTGATCCCCATTGGCGCCCCCGCAGCCATTTTAATGACCTTTCAATTTATGGATGCGCTGGTTGCTATAACAGGTTGGGGGCAATTGGCCGCCGAAATCGCCATTGTTGCTGTGTTATTGCTGCTTAATTATCGCGGCATTCAAGTGTCTGCCAAATTACAGTTTGGGCTAACACTGGCCATTGTGGCTGTAGTGACTGTGCTATTTGGCAGCAGCGGCGCCAACCTTGGGCAATTAACCTCGCTCTCTGCAGTCGCTAAACCAGAAGCGGCGAGCGTGATGTTAGCCATGGGCATCGGTTTTTGGAGCTTTTTAGGCATAGAAGCCATGACCCATTTAGCCAATGACTTTCGCGACCCGAAAAAAGATATGTTACCAGCAATGATGTTAGGCACTGTGTTGGTGGGGATTATTTATCTGGTATGCACCTTGTTGTTATTAATTGTGCCAGCTGAAGCTGAGGGCCTTGCAATGGTGCATGCTTTTAATCAGCTATTGAGCGGTTTGGGTGTGCCTGCCATTGGGGCGCAAGTTATCGGTGTATTAGGCATAGCAAGTGGCTTGGCAACGGTAAATGTATATTGTGCCAGTGCAGCGCGGCTACTTTGGAGTTTTAGCCAGCAAGGAATATTGCCCAAGTATTTTGAAAAATTGAACTCATACGGCGTACCTTTGCGGGCATTGGTGACCATTTTAGTGACTATGGTGATGGTTATTGTACTGACATTTATCACTGAGCAGAAACTTGAAGATCTGATTGCCTGGAGTAATGGGGTGTTTGTGATTATCTATTTATTAACCATGTTGTCAGCGGCAAAGTTACTCAGTAAAGCTTACTTACCTTTGGTGGTGGCGGGCTGTGTATTTTGTATTGGAGTGGGCTACGCACTCGCTGAGAATATGTGGTATTCGTGCATCTTAGTGCTGACCGTTGCGCCCTTCATCTATTGGCAGAAAAATCATTTAACTCGTAAGGCGCTAATAAGTGATTAGCTATAAGAGCTTAATTTTGTGAGGCTACCTCGACGCGAGTTAGGCCCTCAAAGAGCCCTTAACGTTGCTCCATGGCGATATTACGCATTTGAATAACTTCACTGTGCTTTAAATGCAGCAAATCTGCGGTGCGGCGAATGATTTGATCTTCATTGCGGCACAGTTTGCCGTCGGAGTAGGCAAGCTTCCACATCCC
This sequence comes from Shewanella sp. 4_MG-2023, assembly GCF_030548015.1. Classification (NCBI taxonomy): domain Bacteria; kingdom Pseudomonadati; phylum Pseudomonadota; class Gammaproteobacteria; order Alteromonadales; family Shewanellaceae; genus Shewanella; species Shewanella sp. 4_MG-2023. Next base: position 56,038 of record NZ_JAUORL010000025.1, on the reverse strand, counting down.
CAGTAACAGTTTCTGTTTTTGGGCGATGGAGCATTGGGCGTTTATTTCAGCGGTAAACTCGTACAATGAGGTGGCATTGCCTTGAATCAATTTGGCTTCAGCGATGAGCTCATCAGCGGCTTGCAGAGTCAAACCGAGATTCTTAGTGAGCATAGCTGGCAACATGGCCACCTCTTGCTCATCAAGGGTTTCATCTGCGTACATGACTTCAAGTAATAAACTGGCAGCAGCGAGATTAAGCTGACGCGCTTGATCTTCTGGGGTGGTCGCTTGGGTATGGGATTGTAAGAACTGTTTTAATTTAGCAATCATATTGCCTCCAATAAACAAAACGATGTATGCAGCTGTGTCAGCCTATGTGATGACTTTAGCTTAACAGAGACAATAATGCCGAGCGAATGGCTCGGCATTAATTAAAATTAATCCATTAACGATACCGCAAATGTTACATGATTGAACCAAGGCCTTTCATCAACATATCAACTGTGCCTTCAGAGCCGTTGCTTTCTAGATAAGACTTGGCAATATCGACCATAGGCGCCACGTATTCTTTTTTAATTCCAAGTGCTTCAAAGGTGTCATATACCATGCTCGCGCCTTCAAGTGACTTACCAATATCACCAGCTTGAGACAATAACCCTGTCATACCTGAATCTGAAGATAGTGCTGGCACTGCTGCCAATAGCGCATCAGTACCGGGAATGCTATCTGAAATTTGGCTAAAGTCTGAATCGCCCAAGTTAGATTGCGCTAAGCTTAGCAATGCCCCTAAACCACCTTCAGCTTGCTGCTGGTTTAACCCCAGCTGTGACATGACATTACCAACTAAATCAGTTGATTGTGCATCAGCAACCGCTTCAGTAGCGGCGACGGTTTCAACTTTTTCTTCATCACTACCAAAAATGTTATCTAACCATCCAGCTTGAGCGGGTGTGGTGACTGCAAATGCGGTTAATAAAAGGCTTACTGCGGGAGTCATTTTCATTGTGGCCGTCCTGTAGGTAATAATAATTGGATACTTTGGTTAACATTGTAACGCTATTAACAAAATTGTGACAATTGATTTAGGGAACTTCAGTCTAATGACGATATCAATTGTGCAAAAAACTGCTTTTTTCGGTATCCTTAGCAGTATATTTATCTTTTTTTGATTATTGGAACCCCCATGTCATTGTCTGCAATTTTGACTGAAGCATATAATTTCTTTCGTAACCACATTGTACAATTAGCATCATTAACAGTACCGTTGCTGCTACTCCAAGTCGTGATCCAATTATGGTTAGGCAGTGAACTGGCAGCCCAAGCAGAAGTAGAAGTACCACAATTTGGTGCAATGCATGGCGCTGCGATGATGGCGTTATTGCTGATTTTTTCACTGTTGATTTCGGCGCTAACCTTGTACCTAGAGGTGCGATCTCGTGGTCATGAAGTGACCCCTGGGATGATATTGAAAAACAGCTTCACTTTCGTGCCGCCGCTATTATTAGCTGGGGTGTTTTCTGGTTTAGCGATTTTAGCGCCGGTAATGCTGTTTGCTGTGTTTGGGCCGTTTTGGGTTGTAGGTTTGGCGATAAGCTTCTATTTATTTGCCCGTTTAGCTTACGTAAACTTTATGGTGATTGTAGAGCGCCTAACGCCACTAGAAGCCATTAAGAACAGCTTTAAGTTTTCATCTCCTATTGTGCTGAAAACAATGGCTATTTTGATGATGTATATTCCATTGTCATTAGTGGGCGGTACGGTATTATCTCTCGCTGAATTTGGCGGTTTTCCACTACAGGTGATCATCGACACTGTATTCGCATTCTTAGGCCTGTTTGTAAACGTGGCTTTATTCAGATTGTATATGGTTAATCGCAGCACTGATGTTAGCGAAGATGATACCAACAGCGATCATACCGAAATCTAATTAAGTGAGTTGATAGCCTTGAGGAGTTGCCCGAAGTGTTAAATGATATTGAGCTGATAGGCAGCTTCTCTCCTGACATTGTTGAAGATTACACTAAAGCCAAGAGCTATGTGCGAGATATTCCCACCCAGGCTTTGGTGTTTGTCAGAAGTTTTACCCATCAAGTTGCTGCGTTAATCGCGGCTAAGCAGTCGCTAAAATTCACTAGCCCCAATTTATATGATCGCATCGAGCAGTTAAATCGCATGCGCTTGATTGATGTGCCTACGACGCGCGCGCTACATAAACTTCGTAGTGACGGTAATCGTGGCGCTCATCCTGAGAAATACCATCTAACCCAAGAGCAATTGGTTACGCTCGCTGAAAAAACCATTAAAAATAGCTTAGGGTTAATTGAGCTGCTATATCCGAAAGTCCACCAAAAAGCTGCGCCAGCATATAAATTTGAAGCTTTTGATTCTTTTGCTGGGCGAGAGTTGTGTTATCAAGCTGTCATGCATAATGATCCCCAAGCGCAATATCTGGTGGGGATGTCGCTCAAGTCAAAAGCATTAATGCAACAAGAGCAGGAGCAATCACTGCAGCAACCTGAACTTGAACAGGCCGAGTCAATCAGCACCTTTAAACAGGCGGCTTACTGGTTTGAGCTTGCGGCAACGGCGCATCATCAAGGTTTATTTGAACACGGTGTGGCGCTACTGCATGGTTACAGTGGTCATAAAGACGCGCTAAAAGGCGAGCAAGCCATTGAGCAAGCAGCACAAGCAGGTGTGATTGAAGCTAAAGCCTTATTGGGTTATTTCTATTTAGTGGGCTCTAAGCAGTTTCCGCAGGATATGGCATTAGCCGCGAATTGGCTTGAACAGGCCGCCGTGGCAGAAAATGCAGAAGCGATGTCGAATTTGGGGGTGCTGTATTATCAGCAGCAACAGTTAACCGATGCATTTGAGTGGATTAGTAAAGCCGCCCAGACAGGTTATCCCCATGCGCAATACCATTTAGCCTTAATGCTCCATAATGGTGAAGGCTGTGAGGCTGATGCTAATACCAGTGAGCATTGGTTGGCAGAAGCGGCTGAGCAAGGTCAGCTTGATGCCATGTTTGCCCGCGCGCAGCACATGTTAAATGACGATGCTGGTTTGGGTAGCGATGGCTGTTTAGCCGAGCGCTACTTACGTGATGTGATCAATTATGGCCGCAGTGTCCCTGCTATGATTGAACTGAGTGTCGCTTTGGCCGATGGCATGTTAGGCCGCATTGATGTGGTGGAATCGGCATCCTTGTTAAAGCTGGCAAAACAGCATGCGAATGAACAACAAGCTGAAATTATTGACCCCATTTGGTTGTCGCTGCAAATTCAAATTGATAATGTGATTGGGCTTAAGCCCAGTGAACAAGAGTTAAAGTCATTGCAATATGCGCAGCATATTTTGGCTTAATCGTTTCATACATCCCAGATACCAAAACACCGCCAGCTGGCGGTGTTTTCATTGGTATAGCTAAACGGTAAGCAGCTTGTTAATCAGGATTGTGCTCGAAAGTGCGACCCGTGTTGCTGGGTTTGGCTTTTCGGAACATCTCTGATTTGTAGATAGATGATTCTCGCTGCATGTTGGGATTGCTACGATAAAACTCATTTGCTTGAGACTGCTGGCTGAAAATAGGCTGCATTCTAGGGGCTAGGTATTTACGCCCTAATAAGTTCAATCCGATGAAGCTGACTAGAGCAAACATCAGTAAAAACGGTAATAACACTAACGAGGTCAACGAAATCCCGATCACTAATAGCAATGATAATAGTGGGTGAAAATTCCCTAGGCGCTGTTTTAAATTTGTTTGATTAAACATTTGGTTAAAGTTCATTGTTACTCCTAAAATAACCTTTGAACATCGTCATCAAAATAGCACTGGATGACGATGAATTTAATACTTGAAGCATGACTATCGATGATCCCAGCGCCTAGGTCACGTTAATCATGGTTAATGTTTGTGCATTTTTGCGGCAATCTGGGCAGCAATTTGAGCCAAATTTTATCGTCAGTGATTGTGTTATGAAAAATGGGCTGGCTTATATTGCAGTATTGGGCGATTAAACCTGCGTGACAGCCGTTTGTTTTATCGCTTCTTCTACACTGCCACAAATGATATTTCTTAACCAAAGGTGACCCGGCGCTTGGCTGTTGCGTTCATGCCACAGTAGTACATAGGCCATGGGCATAAACTCAAATGGTAGCGGAATTTCAACCAGTGGATAAAGTAGTGCAGCATGCCTTGCAAAGCTCGATGGCAAAGTAAAAATTAAGTCACTGTGGGCGCAAATACTGGCAGCGCCATAAAAATCTGGCACGGTAGAGCTAATACGCCGATGTAAGTTTTTCTCTGCAAGATGGTAATCCAGCGCCCACCAATCATTGCCTTCACAGCGCACCTGCACATGAGCCATTTGCAGGTACAGCTCTCTATTCCAGTGACCGGCTTTAATTTGTGCCATTAGCGGATGATCTTGGCGGATTAAGCACACTTGCCTATCTTTAAATAAGGTCTGATATTTAATCCCATCAGGCAGTTGCTCTATTTTCAAATCAGCTTGAGGATGAGTATCACGACCTGCAATGCCAAAATCGATTTGCCCCAACTGTAAGTCTTGCATCGACTTTTCAGTCCACACATAAGAGTCTAACTTTACATTGGGTGCTTCTCTTAAAATGGTGCCGATAAAATACGGTAGCAAGGTTTCGTAGGCGCTTTCGACCATGGCAAATGAAAAATGCTGGTGGCTACTGGCAGCAATAAAGCTTGGTGGCTGCACTATTTGATGCAAACTTTGCAGAAGTTGAGGTAATTGTTGGGCAAGATTTACCGCATGGGCAGTGGGCTTTAACCCATGAGCTGTACGCTGAAATAGCGGGTCGTCTAAGGTTGCCCGTAGTCGGTTAAGGCTTTTGCTTAACGCTGACTGACTTAAATGCAGGCGGTTTGCGGCGCGAGTGACCGATTGTTCTTCAAGTAAGACTTGTAGAATGACCAGCAGGTTTAAGTCTATTTTAGCGAGATTATCAATATTCATGTGATATTCCTCAAGGGAAATTTACTTAGGAAATAATACCATTTCTATTCATACCATGAGTAGTCTAAAATGCCGCCCAATTAATGATTATCATGCAATGTAAGAGACCAATTAAATGAGACGTAACCTGCTACCGATACTGATGTTTATGGTGCTATTGAGCCCATTAGCCATCGATATATATTTACCATCAATGCCAACCATGGCATTAGAGTATGGGGTCAGCGGCAGTCAAATCCAGTCGACACTGGTGTTGTTTTTGTTTGCTATGGGGCTTGGACAAATCCTTATTGGGCCATTAGCCGATCGCTTTGGCCGTAAGCCAATCGCCTTATTCGGTATTGTGTTATATGGCGTGAGCAGCCTAGTTGGCGCGATGGCGGTGGAGTTTGAAGTATTGCAACTTGCACGTGTTCTGCAAGGCTTGGCAGCTTGTTCTACTTCGATTGTGGTATTCAGTGCGGTTCGAGACTGTTATACCAGTCAAGAAAGCGTCAAAATGTACAGTTATTTAAATGGCGCTATTTGCGTTATTCCGGCACTGGCACCAACATTGGGCGGCTTATTAGCCCTGCAGTTTGGCTGGCGTTCAACCTTTATCTTTATGGCGCTGTACGCCATCATCGTATTGGCTATCGTTATTTTTAAATTCCCTGAAACTCGCCCAGCAAGCACAGACACTAGCGGTAAGCTTTATCGCTGGGGACGTTACAAGCCAGTATTAAGCGACCCACACTTCATGTTTTATGCTGCAACCTGTATGGCAGCAATGGCATCTATCATCACCTACGTATCATATTCGCCTATGTGGTTAATTGGCCATCTAGGGGTCAGTGAGTTGGCATTTAGTGGCTTATTTGGCCTCAATGCGGCAGTCAATATTGCGGCTTGTTTTGCTGCGCCAGTGTTAGTTAAGCGCATTGGTAATCGCCCAGGTGTGGTGGTGGCATTAACCTTGATGCTCATCGCGGCAGTCCTTGAGGTGGTGATGCAACTTGTAGGACCTGAAACCGGTTTAGCTGCAGGCTTTAGCTTTATGCTACCTATGATGCTGCTATGTATTGGTTTTGCGATATTACTCGGCCCAGCAACTTCAATGGCATTATCAGCCTTTGGTGAGCGCGCCGGTACGGCAGCAGCTATGTTAGGTTGTATTCAAATGAGCGGCGCATCAGTATTGGCGGCGTTAATTCAAATGACCGATATCACCGCACCTTATGCGGTAGCGATATTAATGGGCGGCTTGTCACTGGTGCTACTCATTATTATGTCATCAAAACGCTTGAATCATTTACATGTTGAGCAAGTTCATCCTTAAATTATAGGTAAGTCTTATTTAAATCATGGTGTTATGATTTAAAGGGTGCTAAGTCAATAAATCAGTCAACGCCGCAAATTAGTTTGCGGCGTTTTAATTTATTTAGATTATAAAATTCAGTTACAGGCTCTTAATTACACAGCATTCTTATTTATTGTAATTGGTATAAAATGGTCTTTAATTGTATTGATATGTTCAAGGAGTGGGTTATTAGAATTATCTGTAAAAGTTGTGGCTACCCACAGTCGGCTTGTATCTGTGATAGCGTGACTAAGATGGAGGCTAAAACTGAGGTGATTGTGCTGCAGCACCCCTCTGAAGTTGAGCATGCAAAAAATACTGTTAAATTGCTGAGTTTAACCCTGCCGCAAACTCAAGTGGTGGTGGGTGAGAGCGCTGATGACTTTGCGCCATTGCGACAACAGCTGGCAAGGGCCAATAAACCTGTGTATCTGGTGTATCCCTGTGAAAATAGTCAAAATGCAGCGGACTCGTCAGTACCAGCAGATTGCTGCATTTTATTAATTGATGGCACCTGGCGAAAAGCATTCAAAATGTTGCAGCTTAATCCGTGGTTATTGGAGCTTCCGGCATTGCATATTGAATTTGAAGGGGTTTCACAATATCTTATTCGCAAGGCCAAACGTAGCGACAGTTTATCAACACTGGAAGCCACCGCTTATACATTGCAAGCAATCGATAGCGAACTTGATATCAGCCCGCTATTTAGCGCCTTTGATGCCATGGTGCAACATAAGCTCAATGCCATGCCTGCTGAGGTGCGAGCCCGTTATATTGAGTCTAAAAACAACCAGGAAGGTTAATTGTATGTCGCTAAACTTATATTCAAACAGTCTATTAAGGCTAATGAGCAAGCTATTACTGCTTTCAAGTTTGCTAGGCGTTATTGCCGTGGCTGCTCAGGCATCTGATAAGCCGCGACTGACCTTGTCGCAACAAGCTGAGCAAGGTCGAATCGACTCGAAAAAGACGGAGCAAAGTCAGCTTGAAAAAGCCCGCCAAGCAGCCAGCGACACCAGCAGTCGTGAGCAAGAAATTATTGAACGCCAAGAGCCTGGTGAGTGGCAACAACAGCAGTTAGAGAAATCTCAAGCGCAGTTTCAACAGCGAGAATCTCGGGCGGATAAATATTTGCGTGAGGCTAAAGAAGCTGCAGCTAAAGAGCGTAAAATCGAAGAAAAGTAAGCGCTTTGGCAATGCAGCACTATTAACTAGCTGATTAGCGCTTTATAGCCACCGGTTTTTGCATCGGCAACAAATTCCAGATAGTTATTAATACTGTCTAAACTGTCCTCATGGTAATGGGACACATATAGCAGCTGACTGAGGTTTTCTCTGGCGATCAGTTCTAGGGTATTTTTGACTAAGCGAATACCCAGATAATCTAACCCTTGATAGGGTTCATCTAAAATCAATAATGTCGGCTGTTTCACTAATGCTCTGGCAATTAACAATAGTCGCTGTTGGCTGTAATCCAGTTGCTTAAACGAGACTTTGGCATAGTGGGACATATGCAAAATGCTGAGCCAATCTTGGGCGATATCTTGCTGGGCTTGGGTGGCTTTTTGGTACAGGCCGATAGAGTCATAAAAGCCGGATAAAATGACCTCTTTAGCGCTGCAACCGACGCGATACTGCAAGTGTAATGCCGATGACACCATGCCGATATGCTGCTTTATTTCCCAAATACTTTCTCCAGTGCCACGTTGCTTACCAAAGATATGAATATCATTGCTGTAGCATTGTGGGTGGTCGCCAAAAATAAGCCCTAACAAGGTACTTTTACCACAGCCATTGGGCCCTTTTACCTGCCAGTGTTGGCCTTTATCAATGCGCCAATTAACCTCAGTAAAAATGGTTTTATCACTGTAAGCCACCTTGCCATTTTTAAGTTCAAAGATGGGGTTATCAAATGGGCTTTGATGGCGGTGGCGCTGCATGATAGCCAGCATCTGCTCGCTTTGGACTTTAGATTGGGCGGTAATTTGGCTTATAACAGGGTGTTGCTCCCAGCTGGCTTTATCCATGATGCTATCAAGTTTGCTGTGGCTGAATATAGCAATCTGATCTATCCATGTGGGCATATCTTCCTCGCGAGAAAATATCACCATCATTTGAATATCAAGCTGACTTAGATAAGCCGTTAAGCTTTTACGATGGCTAATGTCGAGCCCTGAATAGGGATTATCTAACACTAAAAAATCCGGCTCGCTAGCAAGGGCAATGGCTAGCATCACGCGACGGGTTTCGCCCGTTGAAAGTTCACGAAACCCGCGCTGTTGCAGCTGAACTAAATCAAGCTCCTCAAGCAGTTTGTCGGTTAATGTTTGCTTATGGCAATGGGCAAAAATTAATCCCGCGACCGTAGTGCCTTTATCGGCATAATCTAAAAAGTCACTGTCATCATTGGCGAGTTCAAGTGCTAATAACCTTTGTTGCTCAGCGAGTGAGACCTGAGCAACTCGGCCTGAGGTTTTATGTATCGAACCTGCGGTGACCTCAATGCTTGATGTATTTGATGTGTCAGAGCCAACGCCCACAGGTACATCTGCTAATAAGTCACCGAGCATGGCGCCAATATCACTGTGGGCGCTGAATACTCCCCAGGATTGGCGATCTTCAATTAACCACTGTTCAATCTCCAATGAGTTACTAGCACCGGCTGCGGTTAATTGCTCAAAGGTGATTTTCATGGGCTTGGACTCTCGATTTAAATTTAATAGTGGCCATAGATTATCAACACAATGTCATCAACCATAGTGTTTATTGAGCCACTCTACATAAATCGACACAATTTCAAATGTGCTTTGGATAACAAAATATTTAACAATTCAAGGGATACGCTGTAGATTGAAATACTACAAAAATGATAAAAACATGGATGATTTATGCGCTTAACGATACTTGCAGCTTGCCTTGCGGTTGCCTCTGGCACTTTTTCTGGTTCGATAATGGCTCAAACCCCTAACGCAGCACAACTTGCAAGCGATGTTGAAGCTAAGGTGTTGGAGTGGCGCCGTGACTTACATCAGCACCCTGAACTGTCTAACCGCGAGTTTAGAACCAGTAAAGTGATTGCCAAACACCTTGAGTCTTTAGGCTTAGAAGTACAAACCGGCATTGCGCACACTGGTGTAGTGGCGATATTAAAAGGCGCAAAGTCTGGGCCGCTAATCGGCATTCGCGCAGATATGGATGCGTTGCCAGTCACAGAAGAGGTTGATTTACCTTTTGCCTCCAAAGCCACTGATACTTATCGTGGCCAAAAAGTCGGCGTGATGCATGCCTGTGGTCATGACACTCATGTGGCGATGTTAATGGGCGTGGCAGAGAATCTGGTCAAGTCTAAAGACAGCCTCGCTGGCGATGTGATGTTTATCTTTCAGCCCGCAGAAGAAGGCGCGCCAGCGGGTGAAGAAGGCGGTGCAGAGTTAATGCTTAAAGAAGGCTTATTTGCTAGTCGTAAACCTGATCAAGTGTTTGGTATGCACGTGACCTCAAGTATGCCCACAGGGATGATTGGTTTGCGAGCAGGCCCTGCGATGGCTTCAGAAGATTCATTTACGATTACGGTAAAGGGTCGCCAAACCCATGGTTCTCGTCCTTGGGGCGGGGTGGACCCGATTGTGGCTTCAGCGCAAATAATTAATAGCGTACAAACCATTATTAGTCGCCGCGTTGATGTGACTAAAGCGCCGGCAGTGGTGAGTTTTGGCGCCATTAATGGCGGTATACGCTCGAACATCATTCCTGATGAAGTTGAGTTGATTGGTACTATCCGAACCTTTGATCAAGATATGCGCGCCGACATTAAAGTAAAACTAGCTGAAATCGCGACGCTTTCTGCTCAAACCCTCGGCGCCACAGCCACCACAGAGATTGATGCAGGTTATCCAGTTACGGTTAATAACCCTGAATTAGTCGCAAAAATGCGTCCGGTTATTCGTGAGGTTGTGGGCGATGATAATCTCATTGAGCCAGGGCTTATCACCGGCGCTGAGGACTTCTCCTACTATGCGCTTGAAACGCCGGGGCTGTTTTACTTTTTAGGGGTGACGCCAGCAGGCACAGATCCTGCCACTGTCGCCAGTAATCATTCGCCAGCATTTTTTGTTGATGAAAAAGCCTTAAAAGTGGGCGTTGAAACCATGACTCAGCTGGCATTAACTGCGCTAGGCGCGGTGAATTAAGCGATAAAAATACTAACAACGGGTTGTAGCAGGCCTGTTGTTCATTGCAATGACTTACAAGGAAACCATTATGAAACGCAACATCAGCGCGTTATGGGTATTACTCAGTTGCTGGGTGAGTACCGCGGCGATGGCCACCACAGTCGAGGATATCAATAGCTTTACTCTGGATAATGGCATGAAAATTATGGTGCTAGAAGATAGCAGCATACCCAATGCCAACATGTATTTGTTTTGGAAAGTGGGTTCTCGTAATGAGGCACCGGGCATTACTGGGATCTCGCATTTTTTCGAGCACATGATGTTTAACGGCTCAAAAAAGTATGGCCCTAAGATGTTTGACCGCACCATGGAAGCCGCGGGTGGCGCTAATAATGCTTATACCACTGAAGACACCACGGTATACACCAATTGGTTTCCTGCCAATGCGTTAGAAACCATTTTTGATCTCGAAGCTGATCGCATCGCTAACTTAGATATTAATTCGCAGATGGTAGAAAGCGAGCGCGGTGTGGTGCAATCAGAGCGCACCACTGGGCTTGAAAACTCCAACTGGCGCACCTTGCAACAAGAAGTAAAAGGGGCGGCGTTTAGAGCTCACCCTTATAGCTGGCCTGTGATTGGCCATGAGTCAGATATTGCCGCCTGGTCGCTAGCGGATTTACAGCAATACCATAAGACTTACTATGCGCCCAACAATGCTGTGGTGGTGATCGCAGGTGATGTTAAAACCGCGGAGGTGAAGCGTCTAGCGAAGCAATATTTTGGCGTCATTGCCGCCCAGCCCGCGCCATTAGCCGTTCGCACTGTAGAGCCGCTGCAAAAAGGTGAGCGCCGAGTCTTTGTTGAAAAAGCCTCTGTCACTACCCCTAATGTGCTGCTGGCGTATCATGTGCCATCCACGAAACATGCCGATTATTATGCGCTAGATATACTCAGCACTATTTTCAGTGAAGGTAATAGCTCACGGCTTTATCAAGGCTTGGTGGATAAGCAACTGGCCTCCGATGTGATGTCATATTTGCCCATGTCATTTGACCCTAATCTGTTTTACTTTCTTGGGGTCGCCAATGCAGGGATTGATGCATTGCAATTAGAAGCCTCAATGATTGCCGAGATAAACCGTATTGCCCTTGAAGGCGTTAGCGAGCAAGAGCTTGAAAAAGTGAAAAACATCAAGCTAATGGATTTTTATCGCACCATGCAAACCATCAATGGCCGCGCTAATACTTTAGGTCGTTATGAGCTGTATTTTGGCAGTTATGACAAACTATTTAGTGCGCCTGCAGCCTACAATAAGGTAACCGTTGCTGATATTCAGCGTGTTGCGCAAACCTATTTACGTAAGGCCAATCGCACCGTGGGTGTGTTAGCCGCCACAGAGGGAGCTGACTAATGATGTCATTGATAAAGCTTAAAAAGACCAGCGCCTTAACGGTATCAGCCATAGCGCTTGCTTGTGGTGTGGGGTTGGCGGGCTGCAAAGCCACGACTGAGTCAAGCAAGCCCCTCGATACTGGCAGTTTCAGTATGCCGCAATATCAATCCATTACCCTTAAAAATGGCTTATTGGTTAATTTGATGGTGCAACAAGAAGTACCGATAATTAACTTTAATGCCGTTGTGCGCGCAGGGGCGGTAAACGACACCACATCTGGGGTGTCGTATATGACAATGAAAAGTTTATTACTGGGCGCCGGCGGTAAAAGCAAAGCTGAAATTGAGCAGATGGTGGACTTTCTCGGTGCAAGCTTATCTACAGCGTCAGGGCGTGAAAGCATGATGCTGGAAGCGGATTTTATGAGTAAAGATCTTGATACCATGCTCGATATTATTCAGCCAGTGCTCATAAGCCCTGACTTTGACCATAGTGAATTTGAAAAACTCAGACAGCGCGAAATTGTTGGCTTGTCACAAGCGAAAGAAAGCCCACGGGCGGTAATCGGTCGTTACTACAATAAGTTGATATTTGGTGAGCATCCTTACGCCAATCCGATATCAGGCAACAGTAAGTCATTAGCTGATATTAATGTCACTCAGCTACGGGCCTTTCATCAAAGTTATTTTCAGCCTAAAAATACCGCCATTAACGTGGTGGGTGACTTTGATATCGCAACCATGAAAGCCAAGCTGACAACGGCATTTGGTGGCTGGAAAAACACTGACACTGCGGTGCAGCCTGATTTAACACAAGGGCTAGCGCCATTAACTGCCAGTAAGGTGTTATTAGTTGATAAACCCGATGCCATTGAAACCACTTTTGTTATTGGCGGTTTGGGGATTAAGCGCGATAACCCTGATTATGTGGGGCTAACGGTAGTAAATACCATTTTAGGGGGCCGTTTTACCTCATGGCTTAATGATGAGTTACGGGTTAACGCCGGGCTCACTTATGGGGCGCGTTCTGGCTTTAGTGCCTATTCTGCTGCAGGGGTGTTCTCTATCAGCACCTTTACTAAAACCAGCACCACCAAAGAAGCCATGGATTTAGCTTTAAAAACCTATGGCCGTTTATGGGAGCAAGGCATTGATCAACAAACCCTAGATTCAGCCAAAGCTTATGTCAAAGGTCAGTACCCTCCTAAGTTTGAAACCGGTGGCCAACTGGGCGAGTTACTGGCTGATATGTATATCTATAACTTTGATGATGCATTTATTAATGAGTTTCAAGCCAAGGTCGATGGGCTGACATTAGCCGAAACCCAGCGTCTCATTAACCGTTACTTTCCAAAAGACAATTTGCAGTATGTGCTTGTTGGTAACGCGGCTCAGATTGCCGATATTGCCAAAGAGTATGGTGAGGTTACTAAGGTGAATATTACCGATGTGGGCTTTGGCCAATAAGCTATCTCAGCGCGGAACAGGTTAAATAAACAAGCCTCGCATTATTGCGAGGCTTTTTGTTGGCTGCATTATGTGATTGGGATGAACCACTTAGTCTGAACCACTTAAGCCAGATTGATGTTTGAAACTTACCGTGGTTAAAACCTAAAACCTAAAACCTAAAACCTAGCTGGCGCCAGCAAAGTCCAATTGACGCCAAGCTTCATAGCTAATAATCGCCACTGAGTTAGACAGGTTTAAGCTGCGACTGTTAGCCGTCATCGGAATACGTAAGCGCTGCTCAGTGGGAATCGACTCAATGACATCCATAGGTAAGCCACGGGTTTCGGGCCCAAATAACAATACATCATCAGCAGCGAACGACAGCTCAGTATGAGGACGACTACCTTTGGTGGTGCAGGCCATAATACGTTTACCTGCCATGACGTCAAGGAAGGCTGCAAAATCTTTATGACGGGTGATATTGGTTAAGTCTGAGTAATCTAAGCCGGCGCGTCGAAGTTTTTTCTCTTCTAAATCAAAACCTAATGGCTCTATTAAATGTAGCTTAGCGCCATTATTGGCACAAAGACGGATAATGTTACCGGTATTAGGGGCAATTTCTGGTTCATAAAGCGCAATATGGAACATGGATAGCTACCTTCATTGATTGAGCTGGGAATTATACGCAAAACCAGCTGCTGGTGGTAATCAATTCACAATGTTCAATTCGAACGGCAGATCCGCTCAGGCAGGCTAATCACCACCTTGAGCCCATGGGGGGCAATATTGCTGGCATGTATCTCGCCTTTATTGAGCTTGATGGCGGCTTGGGTAATCGCCAGACCTAAGCCCCAACCACCTGATTCTCTGTCTCTTGAACTATCAGGGCGATAAAAAGGCTTAAATATTTTCTCTAACTCAACGTCTTCAATACCAGGACCATCGTCTTTAATGGTAATGACGACCTGTTGGTGTTGCTTTATTGCAGTGATTGAAATGTCACTATTGGCATAGCGAATGCCATTACGCAGTACATTTTCAATCGCCCGAGAAAGCGCTTTGGGGTAGTGATCTAGGCTAATGTTTTCTGGTATATCAATGAGTAATCTTTTCTGTTGTTGCTCGGCTTCAAATTCAGCATCATCAAGAATTTGACTGAGAGACTCGGCAAGTTCTAAGTGGACTTTATTTTCAGTATTACTGATGGTCACTCGCGATAAGGTCAGCAATTCTGCAATCAAAGCTTCTAGCTGCTCAGCTTCATAGCCAATGCGCTCAATCTCGACGCTGCTTTGTTGTTTTTTGCGAGCCAGCGCTAAAGAGAGTTGTAAGCGCGTTAAGGGGGTACGCAGTTCATGGGAGATATCACCCATTAGGCGCTGCTGGTTATGCATCATGGTTTCAATGGATTGCGCCATGGTATTGAATGCTTGTGCTAACTCGCCCATTTCATCGCCTCTGGCGGCAATACTGTCATCGACTCGAGCGCTTAAATCGCCGCTAGCAAGAGCGTTAGAGCTATGCTTGAGTGAGCGAAGTGGTTTGCCTAAATACCATGCTAAAAAGCCACATAATATGCCAGATAAGATCATGGCGATAATAGTGGTTAATAATTTATGGTCATTAAAGAAAAAGAACCAAGGTCTAGGGTGGTTATCTGGTACGCGACTGTAGATGCGATATTCTTGTTCCCCAGCAGTAAAAGTGTAAGGTCCAAAAATCAATTCATCACGGAACTGATGGCTCATTGGCGCGTTAAACTCTTCACTAATCAGCAAGAACTCTCTAAAGGTTCTAGGGACTTGCCTGCTATTAATCACAAGGTCTTGGTCATTGGTGATATAGAACTTAATCATTTTGCCATTTGGACTGCGATGGCGATGCAAGCGTTTTAAAGCTTTGTGATCTTCGAGTAATTTAGGATCTTCAATAAATGGTTTAGCTGTGCGTTTAAGTAGCTGTTGCTGCTTGGCTGTCATTGGCTGTTTGTCGTGGTTTTGCTGCAATAAAGGCAGTACAGCCACAAAGCCAATAATTAAAGAGCTGCCAAGCCAAAAGCCCAGCAGTAATTTGACAAATAAACGATTTAACGAAGATAGCTTAATCATTATGGGATCCAGATATAGCCTTTACCACGGATGGTTTTTACTCGAGGGCGACCATCGTGACGTTCAGGTAATTTTTTGCGCAGATTGGATAAATGCATGTCTAAACTGCGGTCAAATGGCATCAGTTTTTTACCCAAAACGGTTTCACTGAGCTGCTCTTTAGTGACCAAATCGCCTGCTTGAGTGATCAAGCTATGAAGCAATGAGAATTCAGTGCCGGTAAGAATAATAAGCTGATCATTACAGTACAGCTCTTGTCTGGCTTGATCTAAGCTTAAATCACCAAAGCTAATGGTATCTTGGGCGCCTGCATCTGCTTGAGTGAGGCTAGAACGGCGTAAAATAGCGCGTATACGGGCCACTAATTCACGATCGTTAAACGGTTTTGGCAGGTAGTCATCAGCGCCAATTTCTAACCCTACTACTCGGTCAATTTCATCGCCTCTGGCGGTAAGCATCAGCACTGGAGTTTGCTTTTGGGTGCGCAGGGCGCGCAGCACTTCAAAACCATTGAGTTTTGGCAGCATGACGTCTAATAAGATTAAATCAAAATCTTGATTCTGCGCAAAGTCTAGCCCTTGCTGACCATCAAATGCTTGAGTTAATTCAAAGCCTTCTAGCTCTAAAAGCTGGGCTAATAACTCTGATAAACCTGCGTCATCATCGACTAATAAAATTCGACTCATGGGATCCTCGCTCAATAATAAGCATTCACTATATAACGAATGAATAGCCAAGTTTAGCAACATTGCACTCTTTTACATATTGGCCAACTAAGCTGTGGTTATTGTTTAGTGATAGCTATAAATGGGCTGGAACAAGCAATAAACCAAGCTGGTCAGTCTAATCAAAATAGCCAATAGCGAGTGCCACTTAATAGCACTCGCATTGATAATGTTACCAGATAAAAAATTAGACGGCTTTTTGCTTATAGCGCTTAATTTTTACCACAATATAGGTAAGTAAAATTGAGCCGGCAATTAACCCAACAGAGAACACCACGTTTTGCAGTGCCATAGGGTTAAGGACCAACATGCTGCCTAAGCCTAGCATCATGATCCCAGACATTAACTTAAGTACTTCACCTTCTTTTTCAGTGAGCTTACGTTTACCTAATGTGGCAGCAAAAACAATGACAATCGTCGCTAATGGAATGATATAGATAAGGTTATAAGCGATGAGGTATAAATAGCGCTGCACGGTATCTACCCCTGAGATTGATAACACTGAGGTGTAAATCATCGGGAAACCCGCGGTGCAGAGTAGCTCGTAAGCATTGGCCATAATTGCCAGTAATGCCGAACCCAATATTAAGCTTGGTAAAGAGCTAGCTTTAGATAATTTGCCCATGCGTTTGATTAAGCTGCCGCGGTTTTCAACTGACATAGACAAACTGACATCGCCTTTACCAAAAAAGAAATCTTTAATATTCACTACTGCCGCCACCAGTGCGATAACTCCTGCGCTAGTAATTATCCAGCCGCCATCACCACCGCCAAGTAACTGGAATAAGTTTAGCCACGCGCTCATAAAGATAAAGTAAATAAAGCCCGAGAAAAACACAAAGATACCGCCCACTAATAACATGCGGCCACGACTACCGGCATTCACCATAATGCTAAGCAAAAATAGCAATACGAAGAAGGCACAAGGGTTAAAGGCATCGACGCCGGCGAGGACTAAGGTCAACACAGGAAGTGACATTTGCTCTGGTTGTACTGCACCAATTAACGGAATATCAACGGGCTGGATATGTGGCGTTGAATCGAGCTTTGCTTGTTCGCTAGTAGTCGTACTAAAGTTCATCCCACAAGTGCTGGGGTTATTTGGATCTGAATCATCAGCACAGGTTTCAAAAAGCGGGCTACTAGCAGTGGTTTTTTCGGTATAGAAATCAGCCATTAAGTCTTTGCTTGGCAAGCTGCCTGCATTTCGTTGATAACAAGCCTCTAGGCGCTGCAGAATATAGCGTCCGGTGACATCATGGCTGTTGTAGCCAGTAATGGCTTCGCCACAGACGGCGACATAAGGCACTGACTTGGGTTCAACCCCGGTTAATTCGCCCACGGCCATGAGTTTGTCGACACTGCCAGGCTCGCTAATAAGGTAATCTTGTAAATGAATCCAGCTATAGCGCTCTGCTAAGGCATCTATAAAAGGGTGAGCCTCCTTACAATGTGGGCAGGTCGCAGACCAAAAAAAGTGTAAGTTAATCTCGGGGCCGGCTTGGGTTTGATTAACCCAAATACTGGCATTGGGTTCGTGAGGACTGGGTGTCACGTTACTTTGTGCAAAACCACAGACAGAAAATAATAAACTACTAATAAAAATGATATTGCTGACAACTTTGTTCATCCATAACCTCAATTCAATCATTTACCGCATTTCGTCACTCATAACATCAGTCATTCACTCTTAGCTGCAGTCTTTTGTCACATGCGCTTAAATTATCTCTGATAAGTCGCACTCGCTATAAAGCTAATGTCTCATAATGTTAACTACTTAGCGCTAACTTTGATGTTACAAGTGTAACTTTGTTCATTATGAAAATGATCAAACCTTTAATACGTGAGCTTGCTCCCATTCTCTGCATCGAGGTCGTGATTATGGGCAATTTTATTGAATAACAAGATGTGTGTTGATTAAAAAATGGTCTTTACATTTTTTTACTGAGCCAACACCCTCATTGACATTGCATTCGCTAAACTTGTTTCATTCCTACGAAACAGTATGTAGGTGACCCCAGATCCCGTTATCAGTGCGATGTTCATTTTCATGCTGACAACACAAACGATTTTGAGCCTAAGGTGAGTTTTTGATTGGTTACATTTGATGGATTAAATGGTTAACCGTCGGTCTTAGCGGGTTCAATAACTTGAGATAAAAGGTGAGATTATGAAAACACGATTAAAGATGAAAAGCAGCGTTTTAGCTCTAGTAGCATCATCAGCATTATTAGCTGGTCAACTTTATGCCGCAGAGCCTGCAGATACCTCAGTTAAAACTGAGCAAACCCAAAAAGGTGAACGTGCTCACGGCGGCAAACATCACGGTAAAAGCATGCATAAAGGCGTACGTAAAATGCTACGTTCTTTAGATCTTACCGAAGCGCAAAAGACTGACGTTAAAGCGATTATGGCTAAGTACAAAGCTGAAAAAGGCGAGCGTCCTTCAGCAGAAGAGCGCAGTGCACATAAAGCAGACATGTTAGCGTTAATTACTGATGCCAACTTTAATGAGTCTCAAGCTGAGCAAATCATTGCTGCTAAGCAGGCGAAGCAAACACAACAAATGATGAATTTCTTCAAAATGCAAAATGAAATCTATCAAATTTTGACAGAAGAGCAGCAACAGAAATTTGAATCACGCTTTACCAAGGTAAAAGGTAAAGGTTCTCGTTAAATAAACCAAGACTCCGCTATAATAGAGATTAACTAAATGGCTTAATTACTAGTGTTTTCTCTATTATGACTGCAGAATCTGAATACGATTTTTGGGTAAAACTTGCCAGCCGAGCCGCGGTGGCAACAGCATTAATCCTGATCGTGATAAAACTACTCGCTTGGCTCTATTCAGGGTCGGCGAGTATGTTAGCTTCCCTTACTGACTCCTTTGCTGATGCCTTAGCATCCATAGTGAATTTCATAGCTATTCGCTATGCCATTTTACCCGCTGATGACGACCATCGATATGGTCATGGTAAAGCCGAACCTCTTGCATCACTTGCCCAATCTGCTTTCATCTTAGGCTCAGCATTTTTGTTGATGTTTTATGGTGGCGAACGGTTAATTAATCCGGTAGAAGTGGCCCATGCAGGCCTTGGGGTCATTGTCTCCATTATTGCCTTAGTCATGACTTTTGCCTTGGTGATACTGCAGAAAAAAGCCTTAGCCAAGACCAACAGCACCATAGTCGAAGCGGATTCATTGCATTATAAATCAGATTTATTTTTAAACGGTGCAGTATTGCTGGCATTGGTATTAGCACAATATGGCTGGTGGTGGGCTGATGGCTTGTTTGCAGTATTGATTGCCTTATACATTGGTCATCAAGCATTTGATTTAGCGTATCGCTCGGTTCAGTCGTTATTAGACAGGGAGCTGGATGAAGAGACTCGGGCGCAGATTGTTGCCATTGCCACCGCGGATCCGCGGGTGAATGGTATTCATGATTTACGGACGCGTCAGGCCGGTAAAACCACCTTCATTCAATTTCATATTGAATTAAATGGGCAACTGTTATTACTTGAAGCCCACGAAATTACTGATGGCACTGAAGATCGCTTACGGGCAGAGTTTGAAGATGCCGAAGTGATTATTCACCAAGACCCGATTTAATGGCTGATGACATCAATTGCAGTTGATACCGCAGTTAATAATACTGTTGCTATCAAGGGCAATATTAGCCAAATAAAAAGCCTTAACTGTTATATGCAGTTAAGGCTTTTTTACATCTGCAGCCAAGTGATGAGTGCGTTTTTGATAATGTTGCGGTCGAAATTAACTTGATTCTAACTCGGTTAAAGCTTTTAAAGCTTGCTGGACAATGGCTTCAATAGAATTATCAATATTGACAGTGATCACGTCAGGCTCATTGCTTGGATCTTCTAAGGTGGCAAATTGACTATCAAGCATGTCAGCTTTCATAAAATGGCCATGACGGGCTTGAATTCTTTTTAAAATTAGTTGGTAACTGCCTTCAAGATACAGAAATACCACATGATTATTGCCCTCGCGTATTTGCTCGCGATAGCTTTGTTTTAATGCTGAACAGACAATCACTGCAGTTTCGTTTTTTTGTTCAATGCTAAATGCAGCATCCCTTATGCGCTCAAGCCAAGGGGCGCGGTCGGTATCATTGAGCGCTTCGCCCTTGGCCATTTTGATGATATTGGCTTTAGGATGTAGATCGTCACCGTCAATAAACTTAGCCTTGATAACAGCAGCTAAGCGCGCAGCAATGCTACTTTTTCCGCTGGCACATACGCCCATGACAATAATGCTTTTTGCGGCCATTTTCAGTCCTTGCAGTTATGTTGAGCGATATACTTCGCAGCTTTACAGCTCATGTGTTTGTGGTAATTGAGGGTTGTTACTCGCTCCATATTCGAAGCTCTGAATAATGCTTATACTCTGAGTTAATAGTGCTTAAACTACAAAACTAAATCAATATAGTCATAAAAAAGGAGTCATTTCATTATCGAAATAGGACTCCTTTTAGGCTGAAATCAGCAGGACTTTAATCCATTTCAAGCTCTTTTAGCTTGCGGGTGAGGGTATTACGCCCCCAGCCTAAACGTTTAGCGGCTTCTTGTTTATGGCCTTGAGTATGCTTTAGTGCGGTTTCAAGTAAAATTCGCTCAAAGGCAGGTTGCACTTCAGTTAATAAATCACTTTCACCGGCAGAGAGCTTTTCATCAATCCATTGGGTCAGCGCCATTTGCCAATCAGAAACACCATTAACACGCTCGCTGGCACTGATGGGATCTTTTAGCAGCTCAGGCGGTAAATCCTGAGGCAGGATTTCTTGCCCCGATGCCATCACTGTTAACCAGCGGCAGGTATTTTCAAGCTGACGCACATTACCCGGCCACGGCAGTTGCTCAAGTTTTTTAGCGGTTTCTTTAGTGAGAATTTTAGGCTCAACGCCGATTTCTTTGGCGGCAGTGGCAAGGAAATGGCTTGCTAACTGAGTAATATCCTCACGGCGCTGAGAAAGCGGTGGTAAATGTACTCTTATAACATTGAGACGATGAAATAAATCTTCACGGAAATCGCCTTTTTGCACCAATAATTCTAAGTCTTGGTGGGTTGCGGCAATAATACGTACATCAACTTGCACGGCAATGTGACCACCAACCCGATAAAATTGCCCATCAGCCAATACCCGCAATAGACGGGTTTGCACATCTAATGGCATATCACCAATTTCATCTAAGAATAGTGTGCCGCCATTGGCTTGCTCAAAGCGCCCTTGGCGCACATTAGCGGCACCGGTGAAGGCACCTTTTTCATGACCAAATAATTCAGATTCAATCAAATCTTTGGGGATTGCTGCCATGTTAAGGGCAATAAAAGGGTTTTCTTTACGGGGGCTATGTTTATGCAGCGCCCCAGCAACTAACTCTTTACCGGTACCAGACTGACCGTTAATAAGCACACTAATTGATGAGCGAGATAAACGGCCAATAGCGCGAAACACCTCCTGCATTGAAGGCGCTTCACCAATAATTTCTGGTGTTTTAAGCTTTTCTGGCTCAGCTACAGGCGGCGGTACTTGCTCTGTTGCATGGGTCAGTGCGCGCTCTACCAGCGCAATGGCTTCATCAATATCAAAAGGCTTTGGCAAATATTCAAATGCCCCTGCTTGATAGGCACTGACGGCACTATCCAGATCCGAATGAGCCGTCATGATGATCACCGGAATATGCGGATAGTGCATTTGCAAGCGATCAAGCAAGGTTAAGCCATCGGTACCCGGCATACGGATATCAGATACGATGACAATAGGCTGAGATATTTCTAAGGCTTGCCATAACGACTCTGCAGCGGCAAAACTTGCCGTTGTCAGTTTAGCTCCCGCTAAGGCTCTTTCTAAAACCCAGCGAATCGAGCTGTCGTCATCAAGGATCCAAACTTGCTCGCTTATGTTCATATCACTTCCTCTTGAGCCATCATTGGCAAATTATTGTAATGGCAAAATAATCGTAAATTCTGTTTGTCCTGGTGCCGATATACAATCAATCCGACCTCCATGTAATCGTGCAATATTATGGGCGATGGATAATCCTAATCCTGAGCCCTCCTCACGGCCGGTGACCATGGGATAAAACAAGGTATCTAATAGGTCTGCAGGGATCCCTGGGCCGTTATCGATAATCGACAATGCCAGTACCAGCTTAAAACGCTTAGTGCCTATGGTGACTTGATGCTGGGTGCGAGTGCGGATGAGTATTTCTCCGCCATTAGGATCTAATGCTTGCGCGGCATTTTGCACCACATTGAGCACCGCTTGCTGTAATTGATCAGCATCCATGTCCATATCGGGGATTGAAGGGTCATAATCTCGCTCCAAGCGGATATTGCTTGGTAGGGTTAGCTCGACTAAGCGCAGCACTTTTTGAACTATTTGATGAATATTGTGGGTTTCATGTTGAGTCGGGCGCTGAGGGCCCAATAGTTTATCAACTAAATTTCGTAGTCTATCGGCTTGCTCAATAATCAGATCGGTAAATTCTTTAAGGCTTGGGTCTTCTAGTTCCCGAGATAATAGTTGCGCCGCGCCTCTTAAGCCACCTAATGGGTTTTTAATTTCATGGGCGAGGTTACGCACTAAAAATTGTGCCGCCTGTTGCTGAGCATCTAAATTAAGTTGTTGATGAATACGATGTTGTTGATCAACTTGACGTAGTTCTAGCAGGCTGATGTTGTCTTCACTTTCCATCGGTATCAGGGTGATATCGATGATGTGGTGCACGCCATCAAGAGTAATTAACGCCGCAGTGTTGACGGTGATCCCTTGATTTGCGTTAACCGAGTCTTGGAGGAGCTCGGCTTCAACGCCCATGAACTGATATAGCTCAGGTAAACGCTGCTCTAGTAATTTATTGCTGCCAATACCAAGAAGTTGTTCAGCTGCAGCATTGGCATAACGCGGCCGTAATTCGTTATCGATAACGAATACAGCGGTAACCAAATGATTCAGCAGATTGTTCATGTCCATCAAGTGTCCTGCAAAGTAGAGTTGCACTACTATGTTGCACCAATACGGTGCGATGCGCAACTTGTTCTACACTGGCAACTTGTTAAAACAATCTCAAATTTATAATATTTATCTTTTTGATATATATCACTTTTTACTTGGCAAAGGTCGAGGCTTTGCGATTGAGAAAACAGATGCTTGGTGTAGAAATATCTTTCTTGGAGAACTTGATGCAAGGACTTTGCCGTTTTGGGTCAAAACTTTAACCACGAGATTATGTTCACCGCGATTCACTTCGGTAACATTAAAAATACTGCTTGATTGCGGCTGACCATAAAGTAAGTCGTCGATATACAGCGCCATTAAAAAGCCACTGGGTAATTCTGGTGCAGCACTGGCAACCACAGTAAAGTTGCCATTGTTATTGCGAATGGTTTCTTCTTGGGTCGGATTAACAATACGTACCCGATACTCTACTGGTTTAGCTTCTTTTGGGCTGCTGTCTGTTTCTATGACGGTGGGCGCAGCAACACTGTTTTGGGTATTTTCACTCAATTCTACTTGTTCAGCATTTTCTCGTGGTTGGTCGCTGTAATGTACATTTCCTTGTTCATCAACCCAGCGATACACGGTGGCATGACTGATAGAAAAGATAACACTGCATAAAATAAGAGTTATTAATAAGGTTAAACGCATTTGGGGTTCCTTCACCTTCAGCTTTAAACTTTATAATATTAGCCTCTTTTGAATCAAAGATCAGTATTAACTGCTGATTAACATAGGCTAATTACTTGTACTCGCAGCAATATTCGCTAATTTCATGGGTACGAATTTTAAAGGTGACTTTCGCATCAAGTGTAAACAGTTGACCTGCTGGAACGGTTTGCCATTCACTCTTGTTGGGTAATAGCACCTCAAATGAACCTGAAGTCACATTCATGATTTCAGCGACAGCAGTGTCAAAGATGTATTCGCCCGGCAACACTACTCCGAGAGTCTGCTGGCTTCCGTCATTAAAATGAATGGTACGACTGATGACTTTACCTTCAAAATAAACATTGGCTTGCTTGGCTACGTTAACGTGATTAATGACGGTCATATTATTCTCTGTTGATTAATTATTGAGAGAAAATATATAGTCGATTTAAGTGAGTTAAAAGTGAAATTAAGTCATGTGCTGTTTTGCGGCTAAGTATATTTAGCCAATAAAAAACCCGCCATAAGCGGGTTTTTTGGTTCTCAAAATTTGAAATCGTTAACTAATCAAAACGATTACTTAGCGCTACGGTTATGACGCTTACGCTCGTTTTCAGTTAAGTAACGCTTACGAACACGGATGTTATCAGGAGTTACTTCTACTAATTCGTCATCATCGATGAACTCAAGCGCTTGCTCAAGGGTCATTTCGATATGCGGAGTCAGTACTTGTGCTTCATCAGTACCTGATGCACGCATGTTTGTAAGTTGCTTACCTTTCAAACAGTTAACTGTTAAATCGTTTGCACGAGCGTGTAAACCAACAACTTGACCTTCATATACTTCAGCAGCATGGCCGATGAATAGACGACCACGTTCTTGTAAACCGAACAATGCGAAAGTCAGTGCTTTACCAGTAGCGTTTGAAATCAATACACCACGAGCACGTTGACCAATGTCACCGCCTTTCACTGGACCGTAATGGTCGAATGAATGGTAGATAAGACCAGTACCAGAAGTCGCTGTCATGAATTCAGTTTGGAAACCGATTAAGCCACGGCTAGGAATGATAAAGTCGATACGTACACGACCTTTACCGTCTAGCTGCATGTCTTTCATGTCACCTTTACGTGTACCTAATTTTTCAATTACAGCACCTTGATGTTCTTCTTCAACATCAACGGTTAAGGTTTCAAATGGCTCGCACATTTCACCGTCAATTTCTTTAACGATTACTTCTGGACGTGATACCGCTAGCTCGTAACCTTCACGACGCATGTTTTCAATTAGGATACCTAAGTGTAATTCACCACGGCCTGAAACACGGAAACGATCTGGAGATTCAGTTTCTTCAACACGTAATGCAACGTTATGAATTAGCTCTTGCTCTAAACGCTCAAGGATATTACGTGAAGTAACATACTTACCTTCTTTACCAGCAAACGGAGAAGTGTTTACTTGGAAAGTCATGGTTAGCGTTGGTTCGTCAACAGAAAGAGCAGGCAAGGCTTCAACAGCGCCTGGAGCACAAATAGTGTCAGAAATTTTTAGCTCACCAAGACCGGTAATTGCAACGATGTCGCCAGCGTTAGCTTCAGCAACTTCGTGACGGTCAAGACCCATGTAACCTAATACTTGGCCAACTTTACCGTTACGTGTCTTACCGTCTGCACCAACAATAGTTACTTGTTGGTTAGGCTTAACGCTACCACGTTTAACACGACCAATACCGATAACACCTACGTATGAGTTGTAATCGATTTGAGAAATTTGCATTTGACATTCACCTTCAGCATCAGCATCAGGGAAAGAAACCTTTTCAACAATTGCTTGGAATAAAGGTGTCATGTCTTCGCTAGTTTCGTCTGGATCAAGGGTCGCGAAACCATTTAATGCAGAAGCATAAACGATAGGGAAATCTAACTGTTCGTCAGTTGCACCTAAGTTGTCGAATAAATCGAATACTTGGTCAATAACCCAATCAGGACGAGCGCCTGGACGGTCAATCTTGTTGATTACAACAATTGGCTTAAGGCCTTGAGCAAACGCTTTTTTAGTTACGAAGCGAGTTTGTGGCATTGGGCCATCAACTGCATCAACTAAAAGTAATACTGAATCTACCATAGATAGAACACGTTCAACTTCACCACCGAAATCGGCGTGACCAGGAGTGTCTACGATATTAATACGGTAGTCGTTCCATTTGATGGCGGTATTTTTAGCCAAAATGGTGATACCACGTTCTTTTTCAAGATCGTTAGAATCCATTACACGTTCTGCGGCTTCGCCTCGACTTTCAAGGGTGCCTGACTGTGCCAAAAGCTTGTCTACCAAGGTCGTTTTGCCATGGTCGACGTGAGCAATAATGGCGATGTTACGTAAATTCTCTAACACGGATAAAACCTCTATACCATCAAACAAATAAATAGGAGTTTATAGCGGCATTAAGTTTAGCCACCATAAAAAAGCGTGCCATTCTACTCCACGAGACGCTTTGCGGATAGGATTATTTTTGTACACTTTGTGATTAGCTAAAAAATAACCATCAATTTTGGCATTTATAGCATCATATAATAGTAACGATTCAGAAATGTGACAAACAATCAGCGCAGTGTTTTTAGCCGCGCACCAAAATAGAAGTTGAACCATAATAGTGCGTGCGCTTGCACTAAAATGATGCAAAATTGTGTTTTCGATAATTGGCTATTAAGTCAAATATATAAAAATCATATACTTATTTAGTTGGCATGGTAATAGCTTTAAGATTGTCAATTATGTGATATTTCGACACATACGCGTCTTTAATGTCGTAGTATAGTGGTGAACTTGAATTATAAAAGGGAATACCCTTACTCTACCGGAGGCTTAAGAATGTCAGCTGAATCTGTTTTAACGCAACTTAAAGAATTGGAAGTTAAGTTTGTTGATTTACGCTTTACCGATACCAGAGGTAAAGAAC
Source organism: Shewanella sp. 4_MG-2023 (assembly GCF_030548015.1). Lineage (NCBI taxonomy): Bacteria > Pseudomonadati > Pseudomonadota > Gammaproteobacteria > Alteromonadales > Shewanellaceae > Shewanella > Shewanella sp. 4_MG-2023. Next base: position 29,243 of record NZ_JAUORL010000025.1, on the reverse strand, counting down.
AACACGTTTCTATCCCATCTCATCAGGTTGATGAAGATTTTTTTGAAGACGGCAAAATGTTCGATGGTTCGTCTATTACGGGTTGGAAAGGCATTAACGAATCTGACATGGTACTTATGCCAGATGCGAGCACGTTTGTTCTTGACCCTTTCACAGAAGAAACAACTGCACTAATCCGTTGTGACATCTTAGAGCCAGGCACAATGACAGGTTACAACCGTGACCCACGTTCTATTGCTAAAAAAGCTGAAGAATACTTAACGTCTACTGGTATTGCTGACACAGTATTAATTGGTCCAGAGCCAGAGTTCTTCTTATTTGACGATGTTAAGTTTGGTGCTGACATGTCAGGTTGTTTTGCTAAAGTTGATGCAAAAGAAGCGGCATGGAACTCAGGTACTGGCTATGAAGATGGTAACACTGGTCACCGTCCATTCGTTAAAGGTGGTTACTTCCCAGTAGCACCAGTTGATTCATCACAAGACTTACGTAGTGCTATGTGTTTAGTACTTGAAGAAATGGGTCAAGTTGTTGAAGCGCATCACCATGAAGTTGCTACAGCCGGTCAAAACGAAATCGCGACACGCTTTAACACGCTAACTGCTAAAGCTGATGAAGTTCAGATCCTTAAGTATGTTGTGCATAACATGGCACACGCATACGGTAAAACAGCGACATTTATGCCTAAGCCAGTAATGGGCGATAACGGTAGTGGTATGCACGTTCACCAATCTTTAGCTAAAGATGGCGTTAACTTATTCGCAGGCGACAAGTACGCTGGTTTAAGTGAAACTGCTCTTTACTACATTGGTGGCATCATCAAGCATGCTAAAGCGTTGAATGCATTTACTAACCCAAGCACAAACTCTTACAAGCGTCTTGTGCCACATTTCGAAGCGCCTGTCATGCTTGCATACTCTGCACGTAACCGTAGTGCTTCTATCCGTATCCCAGTGGTACCAAGCCCTAAAGGTCGTCGTATTGAAACACGTTTCCCTGATCCACATGCAAACCCATATTTAGGTTTTGCTGCGCTATTAATGGCAGGTCTAGACGGTATCCAAAACAAGATTCACCCAGGTGAAGCTATGGATAAAGATTTATACGACTTACCAGCAGAAGAAGCGGCTGAGATCCCACAAGTTGCGACTTCACTAGAAGATGCACTTGCAAGCTTAGATGCGGACCGTGAGTTCTTAGTTAAAGGTGAAGTATTCACTAATGACTTTATCGATTCATATATTGCTATCAAGCAAGGTGAAGCAGAGCGTGTTGCACGTACTACTCACCCAGTTGAATTTGAACTTTACTACTCACTATAAGACGTCTTTATAGACCGCTTTTATAGTAGTAAATAACAGTTAGTAAAAAGCCCTTACTGGTTTCCAGTAAGGGCTTTTTTGATCTTTGCATATTCATAAAACGGCAGGGTGGATGGATATTTAGCAAAGTGGCTGTTTGATTTTTCTACAATCTATTTTACAAATTCAATGTGTTTGTCGGTATATTAAATGAACAAATAGATGCTAACTTGTTAATCATGACCAAATTGGCAATAAATGGATTTTACTACATATACTTAAATACACGCTTTTAATTATTAGTCGCGCATGATTAATAGCAAATGATTGCAAAATAAGGACTCATGATGATAACCAATATCAAACGTCTCTGGCTGCAAGTGCTAACTGTATGGATAGCATTGTTGCTATTACCCTTTTCGGCAGTAGCAATTGAATGGCCGCAAGATGTTGAAACGAAACTCGGCACCTTAGTGGTTTATCAGCCGCAGCCAGAATCGTTAGATGGCAATATCTTGATGAGCCGCGCTGCGATGTCATTTGAAGTGGAAGGTCAAGACGACCCTGTATTTGGCGCTTTTTGGTTTAGCGCTAGAGTTGATACCGATGACGATGTCGCATTGGTGCGTAATATTGAAGTGACCGAAGTGCGCTGGCCATCATCCACTGCCGAAGACCAGCAAACGTTCACCGATACAGTCTCAGAAGCGCTAGCGACAACTAGCTTCGAAATTTCCATGGAGCGCTTATCAGCCAGCCTTGAAAATGCTGAGCAGGTAAAACGCAGCTTAGATAATATTAACAACGATGCGCCAGAAATCGTCTTCAGTAATAACTTGAGCGTGTTGCTGTCCTATGATGGTGAGCCACAATTTAGTGAAATTGAAAATAGTCCCTATGAGCGAGTGTTAAATACCCCTTTTGCCGTTGCCCGTAATACGCAAACGAACAAGCTGTATTTAAGCAGTGGTACCTTTTGGTATGTGGCAGATGATCCTATGGGGCCATGGCAAGTCACATTGTATCCTCCTGAAGATTTGGTCAGCATGGTGAATACCGAGGATGAAGCCGCTAAAAGCACCGTCAATGCGCCGCAGATTATTACCACTAATGAACCGACTGAGTTAGTGGCCACTGATGGCTCACCCAATTGGCAAAGCCTGATTGATGGTAAGTTACTTTATGTCACCAATACCGAAACCCCATGGGTAAGAGAGACCTCCTCTGGCGATATGTATGTGCTTTTATCTGGGCGTTGGTTTAAATCTAAAAAGCAGGCCGGACCTTGGCAGTTTGTTAGGGCTGACAAACTGCCTGAAAGCTTTAACGATATCCCTCCCGAATCTGATATTGGTGGCTTACGTGTCTCAGTTGCAGGCACTGATGAAGCCAATCAAGCAGTGCTAGATGCGCAAATCCCGCAAACTGCAGCGATTAAGCGTGATGAAGCCACACTGGAGGTTGAATACGATGGCGAGCCTAAATTTGAAGCGGTAACAGGAACATCAGTCTCCTATGCTGTTAATACCGCCACACAAGTATTGTTGATAAATCAAGCTTATTACGCTGTTGATAATGGGGTGTGGTTTACCTCAAAAACTGCCAAAGGCCCGTGGATTGTTGCTGATAATATTCCTGATGAAGAAATTGCCAAGATACCCGCAAGTTCGCCGGTTTATAACACCACTTACGTGCAGGTTTATGATTCAACCCCTGAAGTGGTTTACGTAGGTTATACGCCGGGTTATATGTGGTCATACCCTTATTATGGGGTGCCAATTTACGGTACCGGCTGGTATTACCCACCGTATCGAGGCCGTTATTATTATCCTCGCCCACCGACCTGGGGATTACATGTTGGTTATAATCCGTGGACAGGTTGGAATGTTGGCGTGAGCTGGAGCAACGGCTTTTTCAATGCTGGTGTGGTATGGGGAGGCGGTTATGGTTATCGTCGCCCATGCTGTGGTGGCTATTATGGCGGTGGCTATAGACGACCAGTGGTGATCAATACCGGTCGTATCAATATTGGTAACAGTATCAGTGTCGGTAATCGCACTAAAATGCATAATCATATGCGTTCGAACAAATTAGCTAATAATCGCGCTAGACCCAATAACCTTTACCATCGCGAGGCGAATCGTAAACGCTTAGCCAGCCCAAGTGTAGCCAATAAGCATTTTAATAAAGCGAAGGTAAATAAAAAGCGCACTAATGATGTGTTTGCCGATAAGCACGGTAATGTTGCCCGTGATAATAAAGGCAAGTGGGAAAATCGTAGCGATGGTAAGTGGAATAATGTGCCATCAAAAGCTCAAGGGTCTAAACCTAGCAATGTAAATAAACCGTCAAAGGGCAATAGTAGTAGTTTTCCTTCGACACGGCCATCTAGCACTACTCGTCCGGCGAGTAATACCCGTCCCGCCAATAATACTCGTCCTGTTACAAGTACGCGGCCATCAACCTCGATTCAACCGAGTCGAAATCAAACTAGCCACAGCCAACCGAGCCGTAATCAGTCGAGTAATATGAGTCACTCAATTAATCGAACTCGCTCGAGTAGCATAGATCATCAAAGTCTGAATCGTTCTCGACAAGCGCGTCAGTCAGGAATGACCAGAGAAGGGCGAAGCAGAGGAAGATAGCTGTTTATCGCAATTTAGCCAAAGCCCGCAGTCGCGGGCTTTGCTTGGGCGCATTAGTTCAGAGTCAAGTTTACAGCAGATAAGTTACTCGTCATCAATGCGCTGCAGTAAGCCCAGCCTTCATAGTAACGGCTTTTCGGCTATGATTAAAAATCAGCATATGCTCACTAGATCTTAATTATTGGAACCTCACCATGTGGAATGCCCTTCGCGCGTATCGCTCATCGATTATTTTACTCACAGCCCTGATGCTGGGCGGCATGTTGGGCTTAGTTGCCCCTGAGTTTGCCATTAAACTTAAACCCATAGGGCAAATATTTCTCAACTTGTTGTTTATGATTATTGTGCCTTTGGTGGCCGTTAGCGTGATGTCATCCATTGCCAAAATGACCGATTTAAAAAAGCTTGGCTCCATACTTGCCACCATCATGGGCGTGTCCATTGTCATGGCGATGATCCCCGCTGTAGGCATTACCTTGTTGGCGCTAGCATTTGACCCTGCCCAAGGAGTGACACTTGATTTAGCCGATACCGTTGAAACCACTGGCAGTATGGATTTTGTGAGCTTATTAACCACCAATGATTTTGTGGGCTTAATGTCTAAATCGAATATTTTAGCGCTGATCATTATGTCGCTGATCACCGGAATAGCGATTGGTCAATCAGGTGAAGACGGCCTCAAAGTTTCGGCATTATTGGATAGCTTTAATACCGTGATCATGAAAATCATAGCCATCTTAATGTACTTAGCACCAATTGGCTTAGGGGCTTATTTTGCCGCAACTATGGCCAGTCAAGATGCTGAGTTAATGGGCACATTTGCCCGAGCAGTGGCAATATTTTTGGTTGCTAGTTTTCTTTATTTGACCCTAGGCTCAAGCTTTTATGCTTGGCTTGGTGGCGGTGTCAAAGGGGTGAAAAACTTTTGGCAGCATATGTTAACACCTGCTGTAACAGCTCTTGGAACCAGTTCATCGTTAGCCACATTGCCGGTAAATATCCGTACAGCCAGTAAAATGGGCTTAAATGAGCAAATCTCAGAGATTAGCTTGCCGTTACTGGTAAATTTAAATAAAGGCGGCGCAGCAATGATTACCGCGCTTAAAATCGTGTTTATCTATTCATTGCTTGGGCTGGAATTTACCAGTGAAATATTCATGCTAACCATTTTGATATCAGTGCTGTCAGCATTTGTTATTGGAGGTGTGCCGGGCGGAGCATTTTTAGGGGAGATTTTCATTGTGACCACCTTAGGTTTACCCGTCGAAGTGATCCCTATTTTAGTGGTATTAGGGGCAATTACCGATGCAGCGTCGACCGTCATTAATGTGGTACATGACTTAACCGCCACTCAAATTATTGAACGAATAAATGGTAAGCACTATATAAACTGAGTTTGAAACTAACGCGGTTACCAGCTGATATGAGATAAAAGGCAATATTAATAGTAACCTTATCTCGCTTTGTTGTTGAACAAAATTAAAACACATGTGACAATAATGTTTCATTTGCAATCAATGTCTTGGCTTAGTTGATGTTGAAAATATCGAATCTCTTTGCGCTATTTAGAGGGAATTTATTTTACGTGTGAAAAATGTGATTGAGCTCATATGACAAAAGAATCGACTATCAGTATGTCTAAAACAACATCTAAAAAAGTAGTGCAAGGTTTTACCTTAATTGAACTCGTTGTGGTTATTATTGTTTTGGCCATATTGGCTGTCATTGCAGCCCCCAAATTTACCAGTTTAAAAGCAGACGCATATGTTGGCCAAATGCGAGGTGTATCAGGAGCTATAGGTAGCGCCAAAGAGTTAGTTCATTCAGCTTGCATCATAAGCCAAGATTGTGATTCAACGGCTGCGCCGTCAGGGACTAACACGATTGTGGTTCAAGGGGAGCGAATTACTCTCGCATATGGTTATCCTCGCCATACAGAAGCCGGCATTGCTAGAGCGATAAACATTGTTGACGGCGATGATTTTAAAATTACCACTTTTACCTCAGCAGGTCGCAGTGGCTTACGTATACGACCTGCAGCTGATTACTCGGTTAACGATTGTGAAATTCGGTATTCAGAACCTTTAAATGCTATTGAGCAGCCTCTCATAGAGAAAGATATTGCTGGCTGTTAGATAGCTTGTTGAGTGATTGATTTGAGTTAATACAGGCTTAATCAAGCGCTTTTATATGTACAATTTTATATAGAGATGGATTAGTTTGAAAAATGGATTTTTAAACCGATTAGCAGTGTTATCAATGTTAATGTTTACCACTGGTAATGCTTTTTCGGAAGAGAATAAAATTGGCACCATAAACCTGCAATGTAACGAGTGCCGCTCAGAACAACAATATCAAGCGAAGGCACTGTCAGCGTTAGTTAATCGGCAACATGCTTATATTAATGTGGTGAATTTTAGCCCACTTGAGATACGGAAGTTTGAAATCAGTAAGCTAATGGTTGAAGTGTGCAGTGACTACAATCATTCTGCCAGCCAAGGCGTGTGCCAGTTAGAAGACCGTTCTACCATTATCCCTTTAGTTATGCAAAATATTGAGTTTGAAAAGTTTATAGCTTATGCAGAGCATTTATATCAGCTGAATTTCTTTCAACCACAGCAAATAAAAGTGAGCGCTGAAATAGCCGCTACCGCATGGGCATTGGTGAATTCTAAAGAGGATATGGCGCAAATTCATGTTGATTGGAAACGCAACATAACTTATTACCAATTTAAAAAAATGTGGTTCGAGGCGTATATCAAAGGAAGAGATTTGAATACGCCTATTGTTAACTTATCGCCGGATATTTTATTTGAATTTGCAGATGAGTCGAGGTTAACTTCGGTCGTTAGCGGCTTTGATAGTGAGCAGCGTTTACATTTTAACGTGTTAACGCTGCAAGATAGCAATAATCAACTATCAATGACTGGAACGTCATTACTTACTAGTGGCGATAGCTTCCAATTTAGTTCAACTGAAACGCAAGCCTATCAAGCTATGTCAAACTTGGCTTTAGCTCATGGCTTAACCATTAATAAGCATCAAACCACCTCAAGTGTTGAAGTGACGCTACAGGCTTGCGCTGAAAAGGGTAAGGTTTGCATCGATAAAGAAGCAATCATCACCAAGAATAGTAAAATAAAGACTGCTTATTAAGTTTAAGTTAAACAATGGCTTAACATTATTATTTGATGTTACGGCTAAAAAATAAAATAAATTAGTAATATAAAAGACAGTAAACCACCACAGAGAATGGGATAAATAATATAACCATCGGTTGATCGCTTAGCGCGTTTTCTGCCTAGTTTTGCGAGTATTAAATTAAAACCCAGTAGCAGTGTTAGGGTCATTAAGCCTTGGCGAAAAGTCATTCTACTGATTGTCGTTGTTGTGTAGATCAGCAAAAACCATTCGATCAAAATCAAGTACAGAAATAGCTTTTGTAAACCATCTGGCCCTTTTCTTTTATCTCTGGTTTGCATATTAATGTCCCTATTACTTCACTGAATATTATTATTTTGTTGAATAATATTATTCAGTTAAATCATTCGTGATTTTTAGATTATTGATCTCAGCTAGCAGCTTGGTGAGCTTAGCTTGATTGTCAGAGATCCATTGGCCACCAATGAAAGTTAATCTTTGATTAATGGGATATTGTCGCTTGATGGCGAATTCAAAAAACTGCTGTTTAATCTCGACCCAAACGATGGATTCTAATTCAAGAGTTAATGGCGTTATTAAACCGACACCACTTAGGCTGATATCTTTAATATTGGCAATGCCTAACTCTTCCATAAGAAACCAGCTTTTCTGGTGTAATTTGACACTGATGCCATCACAGGCTCTTGATAGCTCCTCTTGGGACTCTCTAAGGCTTATTCGTGCATGTTCGCGATGATCTACAGTGGCTGTTTCTGCTAGCTCTTTACGGCTTTCACGCGGTGCAAACTGGCCCACTTCTTTGTATTCTTCAGTCATTAATGGAATACCGTGCTCGAGGGATATTATCTTCAGCCGCTTGAATTGCTTTATCGACTTTGTTGTTGATTTGGCTATTGCCTTCGCTATGTCTACTTTGTAAGCCTGTCATCATGCGGAGACTTTTTTCTGCTTCTTTTGTGAGGACTAACAGCTCTATACGTCTATTGGCTGCAGCTGCAGAGTCATCTAATATATAAGGTGATTGGTCTGCCATTCCTGTTACTTGCACGACTTGTTTGTAGCGAACCCCGCCGGCTTCTAGTATTCGTCTGGCCAATAATGCTCGCTGGCTAGATAGCTCCCAGTTGGTAAAACTCGTACCAGCAAATTGCAAAGAATCTGTATGCCCTGAAATACTCAAACCATTATTAATTTGTCCAAGTAACTTTCCTAATGCCAGTAACAGATCTTCAAAATAAGTTTGCACGTTAGCACTGCCACGGGTAAACATAAATTGCTCCACATTGTCATGAACCAGAATACGAATACCTTGGGGAACAATTTGCAAATTCACATTGGCGTTCATGTCTTCATTTGTAATAATTTCCTCAATTTCTCGAGCAAGCACTTCAAGTTGTATTTGGGTTTCAAATTCACCTGGTAACAATGAATTGAGTTTATTACCTGTGCCTGCTGCTGAGTCCTGCTCACCAAGCGCATGGCGCTTATTGACTGAGAGTGTGTTTTTACCTTGGCCAGCAATAGGCATTACAGATGTTTCAATAGATAAGCTGCCATCAAGATCAATAATTGAAGATGGGTGACTTAAATCAAACGGGTTGAGTGGACCCGATGAATTCATATCGCCTTTAAGGTACTGCACAATTAGGGTGCGCTCTTTTTGATCGGCAACCTGCATGATCCACAACACCATAAATAACGCCATCATGGCTAAGGTAAAATCAGCAAAGGCGACTTTCCAAGCACCGCCATGGGCCGCATGCTTTTTTTTGCGTTTCTTACGGTTGATAATTATTTGTTCTTGATGAATAGCCATTAGCCGCGTTGCTCCTCAATCCAGCGTTCAAGCTCGATAAATGAAGGGCGGTTTTCTGATTGAATTTGTTTGCGGCCTGCATCAAGTGCCAACATCGGTGGCTTGCCTTTGGCAAAGGAAACTAATCCTGCGGCAACGCAACGAAGTTGGGCGCTCTTTCTCTCCACAAGGTGTTCAAGTGACTTTGCTAATGGGTCAAAAAAGCAGTAACAGGCGAAAATACCAATAAAGGTTCCCACCAAGGCAGCGGCCACTTTTACCCCAATCATGGTGATAGGACCGTCAATGTGTGACATGGTAACGATAATACCCAACACTGCAGCGAGAATACCGAAACCAGGCATGGCTTCTGCCGTTTTTCCAATTGCATGAGAGGGGCGTAAGCTGTCTTCTTCAATACGCTCGATTTCTTCATCGAGGATATGTTCTAAATCGTGGGGAGCAATCTTACCCATTGACTGCATACGCAAGTTATCGATTAAAAATTGCATTACCTTGGGGTGATCAAGTACTGCTGGATACATCAGGAAGAGTGAGCTTTCGTTGGGTTTATCGATATGCTCATCAAGGACTTTTAAGCCTTGTGATTGAATTTGAGTCATCAGCATATTCATTAAGCCAAATAACTGCGGGTATAACTCGGGGTCTTCAGATTCTTTGGTAAAAACTTCTTTAATTTGCTCAATCATGTCCATTAAAACTGCTTTTGGACAAGCGATAATAATAGCGCCGAATCCTGCGCCAAAAATGATCAAAAGCTCAGCAGGTTGCCATAAAGCAGCTAGGATGCCTCCTGCCCAAATATATCCACCAAATACTGAGAAAAGAATGATTGATATACCTACTAACTTGCTCATATTTCCTGCCTGGTTTTATCGCTCCCACTGTTGATAGATTTGCTGAAGGCTCACCACAGCCTGCTTATGCAGCTGACAAATGCGCGTTTCAGTTAATCCTAGGGTTGCAGCGATCTCTTTTAAATTAAGTTCATGCTGATAATAAAGCGACAGAATTACTTGTTCTCTTTTGTTTAATTTCGAAATTGCTTTGAATAAGGTGTCTTTATTGGTTATTTGCTCAATAAAACAACTTTTGTCTTTGAAATTAGCACCATCTTCGAGGAGTTCATCCAAACTTTTCATTGATTCTGATTGTGTTGCAAATAAGCGATCTCGATATTGGTCTTTGGATAAACCTAAACTTTCAGCAACTTCCGTATCAGTGGGTTCACGACCAAGCTCTCGAATCAACTTACGAACCGCATCATTGAGTTGATGTGCTTGTTGTCTTACAGGACGTGGACGCCAATCCTGACGGCGCAATTCATCGAGAATCGCGCCGCGGATGCGTTGTCCTGCAAAAGAGAGAAAACCATTGTCATATTCACCAGGGTAGCGCCTTGAAGACTCCAGCAATGCCATTAACCCTATTTGCTCCATGTCCTCGATCGCCAGTGCAGCACCACAGTGAGTTCTAAGGTGTGATACCGATTTCTTCACTAATGGCAAATATTGCTGCATAACTTGCGCTTCGGTTAAACGATTGACACTTTGATCATCAAAAGTGGCTTGATAAGCGAGTTGACCTGATTGCATATGACAATTTCTCTTTATTGAATAACCATTTTAGTGAACAGTACGTCATCAAGTTCGATGGTGAAGTTATTCTCGTTAAGTACTGTCGCGAGTAATACCTGAGCCTCAGTTTGTAAAATATCAAGCTGATTACTGGCGCTAAGTTGCTCGAAGTCTTTTTGAGAAAACATTTTCATAAGGGTATTTTTAATCAGTGGGTCAGCACTTGTGAGTGTTTCTTTAGCATCTTCAGAAGTACTTTTAAGCGCCATCTCCAATAACAAATAATGGTTGGTTTCTTTGCCAGAAATAGAAAATACAAACTTTTCCAGCGGGTAATAACTGGCCACTTTTGGCGCAGGTTCGTACTCGCTGAAAGGGCTTCCAATCAATTCTGGTGACTTCCAACCAACCCAAAACATACCCGCAGACCAACCACAAAATAGAGTTGCGAATATACTAATTTTAATTATTTTACTTTTTCCAATAGCCATCTTGTATTCCTTGGTTAGGCGAGCAAGTCAACTTGATCTTGTTGCGTGCGATGAGCCGTTTGTTGTTGCTCACTTGCTTGATGTTCAATAGCTGATTCAGCGTTGGTCAGTGGTAGCGGCTGTTGAGCATGTTGCTCAGATTGCTGCTGGCCCATATCAATATCCACCTGACCACCATGATCCATTTCTAACTCCATTCGCAGACGGTCTAAGCCCATCAGTAATGCATCTCTTACTGCAGGGTTTGCAGCGTGCATTTGTACATGTAAACGGTCTCCATCTAGTCGAATGTTAAGTTCAACCTTGCCAAGCTCTGGTGGGTCTAAGCGCAGCTCAGCGTGCTTAATTTGCTGATCAATTTGAAAACGTAACTGGTCCCGTAAAGGCGACATCATTTCATTTGCTTGATGCAATAAAGGGGCTGATTGGGTGACCGATACAGGGCCCCATTGGCTCACCGGATTTTGGCTTTTTTGGGTGGTGGCAGTTAACTGCTGAATGACTTGATTAATACTATCAATATCGCTGTTAGCCGCCTCGGTAGTAACAGGCTGAATAGCAGCAAAGCTGGTTGCTGATATTGGTGGCTCTATTGCAGGGCTGTACGCTTGCTGCAACATCGGAGAGTGTGATGCAGGTGCCGACGCTTGTTGTAACATTGGCGAGCTTGATAATGGTGTCGATGACTTTTGTGTTGATATTGGCGTTGACTGTTGCATTGATAGCGGCGCAATGGGCACAGCCGTTGTTGATATTGAAGCGCCAATTTGGGCATTTGTATTATTGACCGAGTCACCGGCTTGAGTCGTCGCTTTTTCAGCAAACTGCTGAATTAACGCCAATAACGCTTGTGCATCTGAGTTAACCGCTTTAGACGCAGTATCTGCATCTGCAGGTAATTGGAACTGTAATTGACCACTGCTATCTTGGGTTAACATTCCTTTTAGCTGCGGATGTTGCTTTAACTCAGTCAGTACATTTGCAGGTAAGTCAGAAGCCAAAAATGTGCCACTAAAAGACTGTACTCCTTGGTTTAAGGGCGCACTAGTATTGGCACTTTCGGGTCTTGCTTCAACCGTCGGCATCACAAAACCTATAATCCCAAGTTCATCACCTTGAGTGTCGGCGTTATTTTGCTGCGGATTGTTTGCTGAGTGATATATTGAGCTGTTCCCAGCTGCAAAACTCGCCATATTATTTATCATAAACGTTTCCGCTGATATTGGTTAACTCGTATGCAGCAAGGCCATCTTGTTGCGCGTGAAACTGTTTCATTTCAGTGGCAATGGCTTGTTTTTCAGCGGTTGCGATGCCGATGACCTTTTGATGCACTTTTGCTAGAGAACGACGTGCAAGTAGTTGCTGCTGTGTTTTAGGTTTCCCTTGAGCACTTAGCGCCAACATCATTAACTCATTCACTTTTTCAACTTTTTGCCAATCTTTAAGCTGTGCATATTTCAGCAATGCCACTTCAAATTGGTGCCATTGATTAGTTGAGGTTGGCCCAACCGGCTCTGACATCTGTAATTACCTTAATAACGGGAGTAAGTGCTTCAATGCTGTTTTCAACGCTGGCAGTCACCAATTGACGGCTGCAATAGTCATATAAACGGTTAAGTGTGGTGGCGACTTCACCGCCATTTTCAAGGTCTAACATTGAATCTAAACCATGAATAATGTTGAGGCATTTATTGATACTTTTGCCCTTGTCCTCAAAACTACGGCGCTCCATAAAACCACTGCTTCTTTGTACTTCTTCTAGCAGTCCGTCCAGCAGCATACGCACCATTTCATGTGGGTTTGCCGCTGCAACGCGGGCATCAAGGGTCGTTTGCTTGTATGCGTTAAAAGGATCGTATTCGTTCAACATTTAATATTTAATTCCTAGTAAAAAAGAGTACTGGCAGAGCTGAGCTTGCTAATAGTATTTTCCATGGCAGTGAATTGACCGAGGTAGATTTGGTAACGCTGTGACATCAAGTTGTCATGACGTGACATACTGTCTTCAATGCCTTCTACTTTTGAGTCGAGGTTTTTTTGTTTTAAATCGATGTAGCCATTTGATTTAGTAAATGGGTCTATGCTGGTGTTAATGGTGTCAACGATGCTGCCATCACCAGTGAACATCTCTTTCACGCTGTCAGGGTCGCTTAAGATGGCTTGAGACAGCTTTTCGTCATCAATTGAAAGTTGACCATCACGGCCCATTTCAATACCAATATCAGATAAACGCATGCCATTTGGCGCGGTTTTAAAAACAGCATTGCGAATGTTGCCTTGGAGCATTCTTAGGCTTGAATCGCCTTTTAAAATACCAATCTGATCTTCGCCGACCGATGAGTCTTTATCGTCATCATCGTCATCATCGTCATCATCGTCATCCTTATCATCGTCTTTGTCTTTATTGATATCGTCTAAAACCGAGCTGCCCATCGAGCGGGTAAGCTCATTCAGTTTGGTCATCAAATCATTAAAAGAGTCAACAAAGTCGTTTACCGCGCCTTCAGCACCTTCGGTGTCAGAGGCAATAGTAATGGTGGCACTTTCACCCACGGCGTGCGCTTTTTTAAGTTCGATGTTGACGCCATCGATGACATTTTCGAGATAGTTTGAATTACTGCTAATGTCGATGCCATTGAGGGTGAACTGAGCATCTTGGGCTGACACGCGTTCAGTGCCCCAAGCTGCGCCATCCATTTGTGCATCTATTTCAAAGTCTTTGCCTGTTTCTGTGGATGTCAGCATCAGCTCAACATTGCCACCGGTTCTCACCAGTGAAGCTTGCACGCCAGGGTTATCAGGGTGTTTGTTAATCGCATCACGCAGGTCGGCTACGGTGGCTCTACCACTGGCGTTAAGATCGGCCATATCAATTTCAATGCTTTCGCCATCGACATCAAGGCTGAAAATACCCGTGGTCGGCAACAGTTCATCTTCGCTAGCATAGCTCTGACTGATTTGATGGGCTTGGGCTAGCTGCTTAACATGGAGGTCGTACACCCCTGTAGGCGCATCATTATCCACGGTAATAACGGCACTACCATCACTGATCTCAGAATCTTTACCGTCAAAACCATCACCATTTAATTTGTCCAGGTTAGTGGTCATCTTACTTAAGGTGGTTTCAAGAATTTTATAAGCATCAATTTGTGAATTGCTGTTATCTAAATTGGTTTTGAACAGGGCATCTTTTCCCATTCGGTCTGCAGACACTAATTGCTCAGCAAATGATGCGGCACTCATACCTGAAATCATGGCAACTCCTATAGTCTATCTTTATGAATGGCAATCTTTGTGCCAACAATTAAGATGTTGTTTAATAAAGTGTTGTTTATATTTTGCGGAAGGGTAGGTTCCGGCTCCTTGAGCGGTATGGAACGCACTTTTCCGCAATGCAAGCTCGCTACGACAGTTACTCTTGCTAGTGAGCTGTAGTTAAACATTGAAGGCGACTCTAAAAGGGGGTGACTGAAGCATTTGCAATGATTTAAATCGGCGTAAACGTTCTCGAAAATTTCAGCAAAAACCGTTTATGGTCGCCCTACAGGAGTTCAATGGCTATAAGCCGCGATAGCGCAATAGCATGCGTTAACCCCAGTACGAGTAATGAGCACTAAGCACAAAGGTAAGGTAGATGTCAGAATTATTTGCGAAAAACATGCAGGTCATTAACAAGCGTTGGCCTGCCATCGCCGCGGTTATATCCAAACAATCATTTGCGCATTTAGAAACAAATCTAGTGAGTGCAACTGAACAAACCATTCGGGTCAATGGTATTCAGCTTAGCAGCTGTTATGACAGAGTCGGTGAAGCCAAATTGTTGATTGAGCATTATCAACTCTCTTCGCAAAAAAAGGTGGCGGTTTATGGCCTCGGTATGGGGGACGTACCGACAGTACTGTTACTCACAGATGTCGAACAAATAGATGTGCATCCGTTAAATTATGCCTTATTTGCGATGCTAATCACTTATACCGATCAAAGCCAATGGCTGATGGATAAGAGAGTATCACTGATATTTGCTGATAATTCTATCGGTTTGAAGAGGCCGCGGATTGCCATTACCCCTGATTTAGAGTTGGTTGATGATGCGCATGCTGCAATAAGAGATGTCCTCGTGTCTGACAATGTTCGCGCGTACAATAATCAATATCATGATAAAAAATTGCCAGAAACCCTGCAGCGTTTTAACGACAATGCGACCTTTATTGAGCAAATGGATGATGCGGCATTATTACTCAAAACCCATAAAGCTAAAAAAGTGTTTGTTATTGGTGCAGGGCCAACATTAGAAGACAGCTACGATTTCCTAAAAAAGCAACAAGCATTAAAACACAATAAACCACTGCTGATAGCGGTAGATACCGCCTATATGGCCTTGGCTCACAATGGGGTAATACCTGATATTGTGGTTAGTATGGATGCATTAATTAGCATGGGACATTTTCCTGAGCATATTGATAAAAAAACCATTCTTGTCAGCCTTCCTACCGTAACCACCGATTTACTGGCAAACTGGCCGGGGCCACAATATATGGCTTATTCGCAACTGCCTTTGTTTGACGATCTTTGCCAGCAGCACAACAAAATGCGTTTATATACCAATGGCAGTGTTATTCATCCTGCAGTGGATCTTGCGGTTAAATTGGGGGCTAAAAAGATCACCTTATTCGGCGCCGATTTTTGTTATCCCGATAATAAAACCCATGCCCACTGGGAAGATGGTGCACTGGGGCCTAGTGCTAAAACTGAGAAAAAGCACTGGGTCATTAATGGTTTCGGTGAGAGAGTTGGGACAGATCTTAATTTTCGAGGGTATTTGCGTAGCTTAGAATATTACATCCATCAAACGCCTAACGTGCGCTATTTTCAAGCAAGTTTAAAAGGCGCAAAAATTTCCGGTAGTCAATTTAAGGAGTGCATATAAATGGAGATGTTAGCTGAAGACGCTTTAATCGAACAATTAATCAACATCGGTAATGATTTGCGGATTGGCCGTGAAATGGAAGGCTTAATGGAAATTAAGAATTATGCCAATGAGCGATTTCTAGAACTGGGTGAAGTGATTAAACAAAGTGAATTACAAGCTCAGGTGCAAACTAGCCTGTTAGCATTGCTTACTAATGCCCTGTTACGGATAACCGAAGCCCATGAAAGAAGAGACTGGTGCGGCATGGCCGACTATATCCAGTATGATTTAGTGGCGCTATTGCAAGCGATTAATACCAAAATGGATTTATTGACTTAATCAAGTAATAAAAAAGCCAACAGTATCACTGTTGGCACTTTTATTATAATAATCTTAGGTTTACTCTAAGGTTATTATAGCAGACCCATTACTAAACCAGTGTTTTGGTTAGCGTTAGACAGTACTGTAGTACCTGCTTGTACTAATAACTGGTTTTTAGTCATGTTGGCTGATTCAACTGCGAAATCGGCATCCATAATACGACCTGCTGCTTCTTTGGTGTTTTCAGTCACGTTAGCAAGGTTAGCTGAAGTGTGGCTTAAGCGGTTAATGTTAGCACCTAAAGTTGAGCGCTCAGCACCGACAGCATCAATAAAGTCATCGACAGCACGGATTTGTGCTGAGCCGAAAGTACCACCAGTAGCGATATCAGCTAAGCTGGTAATAGCATTAAGTGATACTGTTAATTCTTCACCAGCGCCAGCGCCGATTTGGAATTTAACACCAGTTTCTAAAGCAGTAAATAATGACTGTCCTGAGTATTCAGTGTCGTCGAGAATACGTGCCGTTTCAGCATTCAATTGATTGTATTCGTCCGCAATTGCAGCTAAATCACTTGATGAGTTAACACCGTTTGAACCTTGAGTAACCAGTTCTTTTTGACGCATGGCGATGTTAGTTAGCTCTTCAAGTGCCCCATCAGCAGTTTGTAGCATAGAGCTTGCATCGTTAACGTTACGGCTCGCTTGCTCCATACCGGTTACGTTAGCGTTTAAACGAGTAGCAATTTGCAGACCCGCAGCATCATCAGATGCGCTGTTGATACGCAGACCTGTCGATAAACGCTCCATCGCGTTAGTCATTAAGTTGTTGTTATTAGAGATAGAGTTTTGCGCGATGTTTGAAGCGTTATTGGTATGTACAGATAACATGATTCATTCCTTAAAAGTTTCAGGTTGTGTTGTTGCTCTAAATAATTAAAACGACCCTATAAATCGAAACTGAATCAAACTTGAAAAATATCACATTACTTTTTTTATTACCTAATAAAATCAGTGCCTTGAGTTGATGATTTATAAACAAATATTATTCAATGAGTAAAGAGTCTGAACTATGATAATGTATGAGCCGATAGTTAACCTAAGGCTATTTATTTGATGTGAGTGGCTTGATTAATGAATCATTAAGCCACTTAAAAGCAGTGAGACCTAAAGGATTAGTCCTTTAATATTGAAGACACATGGTCGCGACTGACATTGGCTTGCGCCATCAGTGAAGTAACTTGTGAATAAAATGGCGTTGGCTGCATTAATTGGTTTAATTTGGCCATGCTGTGCTCAACAGAGCCTTGTTGCAGCTGATGCTGATGGGCGCGTTTAAGTTGCTGCTGAATATTGAGCTGACTGGAGCGCAGCTCACCAATTTGTTGGTTGACTTTTTGCTGGGTTTTAGCCACTTTAGCGGTGGTTTGTTTAATGTCTTGTGGGGTGTTAAAGCGCCACTCTTTGGGGTCTTGCCATGAGAGTATTTCGACCACTTTAACGGTTCTCGCATCGCCTGCGGGTAAGCGCTGTCCTTGGCCTGACATGAGTAAGCCAGATTGAATTTGCTGCCAGTTCTGGTGGTTAGTGCTTAGCATGGCCGAATCGCGCGCAGGCGCTTGGACAGCAATGCCGATGTCTTTAAAGGCGGTGGTTAATTGCTTAGCAAGATACAAACTATTTTGATGGGCAGGTAAATGTGCCCGTGCGTGCTGGTCGCCATATTGTACTGTGATACGTTCATCTCGGGTTTTAACCCCAAGCAAATCCACTGATTTTAGCTGAAAGTAATGTTTCGCAGCTGGGCGATTAGCATTAATCAGGTTGAACTGATGATCCACTAAGGGTTGCTGTTGGTAGCTAATATCAACGGCGATTAATTGCTGTTGAATTTGCTTAGCACTCTCACTTTGGGATTCATTTAAGCCGGTTTGACTGCTAGACTTTTGTAATGGTTGTTGCAGCTTTTTCAGTAATTGCGACACTTTAATTAAGCCTTGCTCTGCCACTTGGTTAGCCGAAATCGCATGTTGACCTTGAGTCACTTTAGCCCACTTTTGGTAACTGGCTAAACGGTGACTCGATATTGAAGGGCTAGGTGCAGTCCTAGCCGGTTGACTATCAGACACAGCAGTAGGTGCAGGCGCGACCGTTTGGTTGCGCTGCAGTACGTTGAGGCTTTCCGAAATTCCTTTAAGCATTGTGTCTTCTAGCTAATTTAGATGTGGTTGAACAATGATAACTGACTTACCTGTACAAATGATTGTTGGGTTACTTGGAGTGTGGTCAACTTCAAATTAAATTCAGCGGTGGCTTGGGCATAATCTAAGCCTTCGGTCTCACCAATGACTTCTTCATTGAATAAAATCCGCTCGTTGTGAGAGGTTTGCATTAACGCTATCGCGTTTTGCTTGCCACCAATGTCAGTAATAGCGCCACTGACTCCGGCTAATGAGTCATCTAATGCTTGCATCATGTCATCAGCAGCATCACCAAATGCGGGGTCGCCTGGGGCTAAACTAGGGTCATTAAGCACATCAATAAACTGCTTAGTTTGGTTTAAAATATCAGTGCCACCAGTAGAGAACATAAAGTCTGCTGCGGTGACATTACCAGCCATCCATGATGACCCTGAAATTTGTACTTCACGTTGTGAATCATCACCTTGATAGAAATAGTCGCCATTTGCATCAACACCAATGGGTGGAGTATCGGTCTTGTTACCTGAAAATAAGTAGTTGCCGCCATCATCTTTGGCATTGGTGACATCCACAAATGATTCTAATAGTTCTTCTAATTCAGCGGCATACGCTGCTCTGTCTTCAGGTGAAAGCGAACCATTATTGGCACCAATGGTAATTTCACGCATTCTTGATTGTAGGTTAGTCATGCTTGAAAGATACGTTTCAGAGCGGTCTAGGCTGGTACTTAACGATTCAGTATTTTTCAAGTACTGAGAGGTTGAAGCCAAGTCACGTTGAGTCGTTACCACCTTAGCGGCGCCAATCGGGTCGTCTGATGGACGTAGTATCGACTTACCCGTGGCCATTTGCTGGTTAACCTTAGCAACATCACTGGTTAGATGCTGCATGCTTTGCAGGTTGTTGCTGTACATATTCATCATGCTAACGCGCATAACCGACTCCCTTTAATTAGATAGAGTTTAATAAAGTTTGAAACAATTGGTCAGACGTTGAAATGACCTTGGCATTGGCTTGATAAGACTGCTGATAGATGATCAAGTTAACCCCTTCTTCATCCATGCTGACGCCGCTGGTACTGGCCCATTGTGATTGCGCTTCCATTTGCAATTTTGCCGCCGTTTCTTGCTCCATTTGCGCTTGACGTGACGCTGAGCCTAACTGGCCAATCTTACTGGCAAACGCATCTCCCATGTTGGTCGTGACGCCCATCGAGTCAAAGGTGAACTCTTTATCGGCCAGTTCAACTAAGTCTTTTAAGTTGTCGTTATCACCTGGGGTACCATCTTTACCAAATGCCAGCATCTCAGCGGTAAAATCGCTGCTGATCTTTATGGTACCTGCCGGGTTTGATGGGTCGTAGCTGAATAAGTCGATTGTTGGGGTATTACCATTTAAATCTGTACCTTGACGTAAAACGTCATTGAATTCATCTGCAAAGGTTTGCGCTAATTCATTAATAAATTCTGTTGATTCAGCTAAGCTGCTTTCGCGATAATCCAGCATCGCCCCCAAACTACCGCCAGTACTTGCGTCAATAGGGAATGATGATTGGCCAAACTGAATACTTACTTGGCTAAATTGCGGATTAGCAGGGTCTGGCGTGGTGCTAAGCGTTGACGACTTTGTCCCCGCAACCAAAGGTTGGCCTTCGGATAAGGATATATTTTTCATCCCTTGTGAATCTTCAACCACGCGGATATCGACGATGACCGCTAAATCATCAATGGCGGCATCACGTGCATCAAGTAACGATAGTGGTGGGTTACTGCCAGCAGATTGGATGTCGGCATTATAGCTGGATATCGTATCCAGTAATGCGTTGACCTCTTTGGTTGATGCGCCAATTTGACCTTCAACTTGATTGATTTGCGCATTCAAACCATCACTAATTGAATTAAAACGTTGGCTGAGGGCGCGTGATTCATTTAATACACTTTGACGATGGGCAATCTCATTCGGTTGCTCCATGGCTGAGTTTAATGAAGCAAACAATAAGTCTAATCCGGCGGAAATATTATTACCTTCAGAGCCAAAAATTTGTTCTGCTTGAGTAAAATAGCTGGCTTGAACATTTGAAAAGCCTACGTCACTGGTGGTCTTCCATAATTGAGCCACTTCATATTGATCTGAAATACGACGAACGCCATCGACCATAACACCAGCACCCCCGCCATAGGCGGTGCCGCCGATTGAGCTCATCATCACTTGCTGACGTGAATAGCCAGGTACCATTGCATTAGCAATGTTATTAGATGTGGCATTTAACGATGCCATACTGGCATTAATGCCTGTCATACCAATATTGAGCATGCTCATTGATGTAATCCTTATTTCACGCCTTTTAAGGCTGATTATCGCGTTCTAGGGGGTAGACACTATTTTGCCGATTTTGCCATCACTGGAATATTTAGTGCTGGCTGCATTGCCGTGGTATTGACCACTGGCTTAAGCGTATTTTCTGCGCTATTTTCAGCAGAAGTATTCATTGGCTTAATGTGGTTATTAGAAGCGACAACATCAGCACCAGACTGAAGTCCGGCAGATAATTGTTTGGTCATCACACTGGCAAGACCTGTGCTTTGTAGTTGGCTTAAGCGGCCGGCTAATTCGGCATCATGCCAGTCACGATACATGCCATCATTTTGTGATGATAACGGGCTGTCTTTATCTGCCATGACATCAGATGCTGAACGCATTTGCTTGAGCACTGTTTGTAAAAACTGGGTTTCAAATTGCTGACTGACAGCTTCAAGCGCACCAAGTTCACCGTTGGCTTCAATCAGTTCTGCAGCATTGAGGTTATTTAAGTAACCGTGATTATTATCTAATTTCATTAAATCACCACTAATTCGGCTTCAAGGGCGCCCGCTTCTTTGAGCGCTTGTAAGATGGCCATTAAATCCATTGGTGAGGCGCCTAAGCTATTCACCGCTCTAACAACATCGTTGAGTGCGATACCTTCTGGCCACACAAACATGTGTCCATCACCGGTATCGATATTGATTTCGCTGTCGCTACCCACGACGGTCTCGCCTTGGCCTTGACCCATAAACGGTGCATTAGGTTGGCTGACAAATTCACTTTCAACAATAGAAACTACTAAATTGCCATGACTGACCGCGGCTTTACGCACTACGACATTACCGCCCATCACGACGGTGCCAGTACGGCTATTAAACACAACCCGAGGCGACTTACGCCCTTGCTCTATTTGTAACTCTTCTAAAATCGACATGAAGGTTACGCGTTCGCGGTTTGACTGTGGCGCTCTGACTAACACCTTGGCACTGTTATCTGCTTCAGCAACATTGGGGCCGAATAAGTCGTTTACGGCGCGCTCAATATTGCGGGCAGTTTTAAAACTGGGCTCACGCAGGTTAAGTACAATATGCTCACCTTCATTGAAGTTACTGTGAATTTCAGCTTCTAATAATGCCCCGTTAGGTATTTTACCTACCGTAGGTACATTGATGGTCATGGAGGTGCCATTTCGGCCTTCAGCTGAAATACCACCAACGACCAAGTTACCCTGGGCTACGGCATAGACTTCACCATCGATAGCACGCATAGGGGTCATTAATAGCGTACCGCCACGTAAACTTTTAGCATCACCCAGGGATGACACTGTGACGTCAATGCTTTGGCCTGGGCTAGCCAATGGTGGAATATTGGCGTGCACTGCAACGGCGGCAACGTTTTTTAATTTAGGGTCGGTTTTATCATCAATTTGTACGCCAAACTGTTTCAGCATGTTGACAATAGATTGGCTGGTAAATTTCACTTGGTTGCGATCACCACTGCCATCTAAACCCACCACAAGTCCATAGCCGACTAATTGGTTATCACGGATACCTTGTACATCGACAATATCCATTAGATAACGATGTTGAACCGTCTGCTCTGTTTGAGCGACTGCGGTTTGCTGAAATGACAGTACCGCTATCATTAAGCTAGCGCAAAACGCGATGGCTTGTTTCATGTTGTGCTCCTTGCCTGTCGGTTAATACAGGCAATGTGTTCTTGCAGTGTCAGTATTTGGTGTGACTGTATATTGTGAGTTAGCTTCATAACGGGAACCATGGGCTGCTGAAGTAACGCGATGCCCAGCCCATTTGGTTGCTGTCTGAAATTGCGCCCTGACCACCATAAATAATTCTGGCGTCTGCAATACGTTGTGATGAAATGGTGTTGTCATTACCAATATCTTCGGTACGGATCAGGCCTAACAAACGCAAAAACTCATCGCCTTGATTTAAGCGTAGCCATTTTTCACCACGGATAAGCAGTGCGCCATTAGGTAATACTTTTGCCACCGTCACTGTAATAGAACCCGTTAATTGGTTTTGCTGGGTGCTTGAACCTGTGCCATTAAAAGAGCGACCAGAATCAACGCTGCCATCGCCGCTAATAGAGCTACTACCATTGGAAGCACCAAGACTTAGACCTCCCGAGCTTGCTTTACTTGTTGAGGTGTCAGCCTTCTTACTGGAGTAGGTTTTTTCCTCTAATGAAACCGTTAAAATATCGCCTTCACGAAAGGCGCGTTTATCTTTGAATAAGGTCAACATATAACCTTGACGGTAAACACTGCCATTACTGGCTTCAGGTAAACTGTAGTCAATTTCTGGTGGTGCCCATTCAGGCTTGCCTGGCGCCGTTTCTGGTTCCGGGAAGTGTGATGCACAACCCGAAAGCAGCAGTGCAATGGCTATCCAACAATGTCGCATGTTATTCCTTATTCAATCAGTGTGCGGGTTCAATAGCTAAATATGATTACAGTGCTTGGTTCAAGAATTTCAACATGTCATCAGCTGACGAGACCACTTTGGCATTCATTTCATAAGCACGTTGGGTTGAAATCATTTCGACCATTTCTTCAACTACATTGACGTTTGCGCCTTCAAGAGAACCTTGACGAATTTGGCCAATGGCTTCATCGCCAGCAATACCTTCAATTGCAGCGCCTGAGGCACCTGTCTCACGGTATAAGTTATCGCCGCGCGCTTCTAAACCTGCAGGGTTAGTGAAATTAACCAAGGTAATTTGACCTAACTCTTGGGTTTCTGCTTGACCTGCCATTTGCGCCGATACTTGACCGTCATTGGCGATAGTGACCGTTAATGCTTCATCTGGAATTTCAATATTTGGCACCAAAGGTAACCCTTGTGATGTCACCATTAAACCATCGCTGCTGCGGAAAAACTGACCGTCACGGGTAAAGCCTAAATCACCGTTAGCTTCTTCAATTTGGAAGAAACCTTGACCTTGAATGGCTAAGTCAAGTTGCTGGCCAGTGGTCAACATGTCGCCTGTGGTAAATACTTTTTGAGTGCCAGCAACACGTGTACCCGTACCTAATTGTAGGCCTGAAGGCAGTTCGTTTTGCTCATCGACTTGGCCACCCGGTTGGCGTTGCACTTGATAGAACAGGTCGTTAAATGCCACGCGGTCTCGTTTAAAACCTGTGGTGTTAACGTTTGCCAAGTTGTTGGCAATGGTGGTCATTTTGGTGTCTTGAGCGGCCAGACCTGTTTTACTTACCCATAATGCAGACTGCATGAGGTTGTTCCTTTAAAATTCTTTTCGAGATAATTGAACTGCGGTTAATGCGACTTTATTTATCAAGAAGCATTAAGTGTCGCGCAATAAGCGATTACCGGTTTCAGCAAGCTTTTCAGCGCTTTGCATCAGTTTGACTTGCACTTCAAACTGGCGAGTTAAATCCATCGATGCAATCAATTCACTCACTGCTTGCACGTTGCTTGATTCAAGATAGCCACTACGCACTTGCACTGTGTTGTCTGCCGGTAGTGGTTGCCCATCAACGCCGTAAAATAAGCCATCTTGGCTTTTTGATAATTGGTCTAGATCTGGATTTACCAGTTTGAGCTGGCCCACTTCTTCTGTAATACCGTTTTGATCTGCAATTATGCTAATTCGGCCATCATCACCGACAAAGAGTTCGCGGTATTCAGGTAAAGCAATCGGTCCATCTACACCCATGACTAGGCGTCCATCGATGGAGAGTTGCCCCTGCGCATCAGGAACAACGACACCTGAGCGAGTATATGCTTCACCGTCCGCAGTCATGACACTGAATAAGCCTTGGTCACTGATGGCCAAATCTAATGTGCGGCCCGTAGGGTTGAGTACGCCAGATTGCTGACTGAAACCACTGCTTTCAGTTTGCGCTAATACGCGGGTTTGTAAGCTGTTACCTGTTGCGGTAATCGCTTTAGCATTGACGCGTTCTAAATCAGCTTTGAAGCCAGTAGTATCCGCGTTGGCAAGGTTATTGGCGCGTATAGCTTGCGCCTCCATAATTCTTGTTGCGCCAGCAGCTGCGGTGTAAAGCATCTTATCCATGATTCAGCCTTAAATTACGTTAAGTAATGCTTGTTGCATGGTTGAGTTAGCATCCAATACTTTAGCGTTGGATTGATAGTTACGCTGCGCAGACATGATGTTGACCATTTCAGCTGTGGTATCGACGTTTGAGCTTTCTAGGTAACCAGCGTTAATAGAACCTAGGGTGCCGGTTGAAGGTGCGCCTATCATAGGTTGTCCTGCGTTATTGGTTGCCACCCAAGCATTTTGACCTACTGGATTTAAACCATTTGGATTGGTGAAATCAGCTAACACCACTTGACCTTGTACTTGTTCTTGGCCATTGGTGTAGGTGCCGTATAAGTTACCTGAATCATCTAAACGAATGCCGTTTAACTCGCCTGAGGTGTAACCATTCTGGCTTAGGCTTGAGTTACTGTAATCAGCCGCGTATTGCGTGCTTTTGTCATAGCTAAGCGCAAGTGTCATCGCCGCTGCACCACCTGTAATACTTGCTGGAATGTCTAAATCAAATTCTGCGCCAGCAGTTAGAAGGCCATCTTGGTCAAATTCCAGTGAATGCCCGCCTGCTGGGGTTACATCTTCATCGCCCACCATGTAATGCACTTGCCATTCGTTATCATCTGTTTTGACGTAATACTGAGTTAAGGCATGTTCATTACCTTGTGAGTCATAGGTAGTGACAGTGCTTGATGAGTGATAAGTCGAAGCATCTTCAGCATCAAAAGGCGTTGCAGTTTGGTCAATGGCATCAACACGGCCATCAAGGTTAGACACTAAGCCAATATCAGAGGTTGCTTTTGCTGGTAAAGAGCCTGCTTGAACTTTCAAGTCTGTCACATTACCGTTTTGCAGTTGGCCAGCTGTGCCAACACCGTAACCTTGTAAGCGGTTACCTGAAGGGTCAGTAATATAACCATTAGCATCCTGGTTAAACATGCCGGCACGTGAATACATGGTGCTACCATCTTGGCCACTTAACACAAAAAAACCATCGCCTTGTACGCCCATATCTAAATCGCGGCCGGTGTAGGTTAAGCTGCCACCCATTGAGAAATTCTGGCTGGTGGACATGGTGTTCACCCCACCTGGTTGGCCGCCGTTGTAAATTGCTGAAAACTCACTACGACCACTGCGAAACCCCACAGTTGATGAGTTAGCAATGTTATTACTGATGGTGTTTAAGTCTTGAGTTGTTGCTTGTAATCCACTTAGGGCAATATTAAATGACATGGTTAATCCTAATTATTGTTAGTTATGAGACTTCAGAAATTTCAAGCACTGATACAGTACCGAGTCCATTAGCTAGCTCTGCCATCATGACGCCTGATGCGCTGACAAAGTGTACTTTTTCAATGGTGGCGGCAATGAAGGTGTCTGCTGTTTCAGTCACGTCATCAGCGGTGATATTGGCTTCGATGCTGTACTCGCCAGCGGGTAGTTCTAATGCTTCAGGGTCGATAGTAAAGGCAACATCACCCGCTTCTTGAGACCCCAGCTCTATGGTGCGCACCACTTCGCCTTGATCATCTAAGATATCGATGCTGAGCGATTCAGCTGAATTTTCTAAGTAAACTTTACCTTCCACAGCAACATCATCTAGTTCCAGTTCAGATGCTGGCACCATGGCGGTTTTTCCAACAAGCTGTGCTGATTGCACAATGGCAAGGTTTTCCATCATCACCATGCTGGTGGCTTGGTTGGCTCGCATATATTCAAGACTTTCTACTTGGGAAAACTGTGCCAGCTGACTGACATATTCAGTACCATCAATTGGGTTAGTAGGGTCTTGGTTTTGAATTTGTGCAATCATCAAGGTCATAAATTCGTTACGAATCGATGAGGCGTCATTACCTGGCGATGTCATTACATCTGGGGTTGAGGTGCTAGTTGTTGATGCCGTAGCATTACTGGCTGGGGTGACGTTCATTATTTGTTTCCTAACTGGAGTAAACCTTGCTGCATTGAGCGAGCACGGTTCATCACTTCAACATTGGTTTCAAAGGAGCGACTCGCTGCCATCATGTCGGCCATTTCTTCAACGGTATTCACATTTGAGTAGGCAACGTAGCCTTGCTCATCTGAAAATGGATGGTCAGGTTCATAGCGCATATCAAGTGGCGCATCAGTTTCAACAATCGCAGTGATCTCAACCTGGGCACCCATTGCTTTGCCTTGCTGTGCTTCATTGTAGATAGTCGAAAATACAGGTTTTAAAGCACGGTATGCTTGATCTGGCGTCTCTGCGGCAGCACCTGCGTTGGCAAGGTTACTGGCGACAGTGTTTAAACGAATGGTTTGCGCATTCATACCCGCGCCAGCAATATTATAAATTTCACCAAATGACATATGGGGTCCTATTGTCCTTCAATGGCTGTGCGTAAGCCGGAAATTTTCATATTTAAAAAGGTTAAGCTGGTTTGATAATCCATGGCATTTTGTGCGAACCTTGCTTGCTCTTTACCTAGCTCAACGGTGTTTTGATCCGCAGAGGTTTGATAAGGCACGCGATAGGCCGTTTGATACTCTTGGCCGACATCCATACCCGCATTAATTTGGCTCATGACTGCTTTGAAATCTAAATCTTTTGCTTTATATCCAGGGGTTTCAGCATTGGCTAAATTGCCTGCGAGCATCTTGCTGCGTTCGACCCTAAAATCTAATGTTTGAGGATGAATACCTAAGGCGGCGTCGAGGTTGATAGCCATTAAAACTCCTAGTATGGTGTGTATGATTTCAATATATGTCTTATCTATCCAATTTACGTGCCAACAATTTTATCAAAGGCTTTTCAATGATTTGCAGTAGGTTTGTGCATAAGATCGGAACTGGTGTTTCCTACATGGTGCTAGTGTGTTCCTGTTTGTTTCCGCAATGGGTCAGTGCGCAAGATCACACGGATGCAACCAACCAATTAAAAATGGCATTATTACAGGTGTTGGATGCTGAATTGCAGCAATGGCAGCGACAAGCTGGATTAGCTTCGATTAAACAATCTATTAAGGTCACCATACCTTCAGGAGCAAGCCGATTAGCGGCCTGTCCAAATCAGGTTTCAATTGGGGTTGGTACTCGCTTACCTTTTGGAAATGTGCAACGACGCGCGAGCTGTGAGGCACTAGGTTGGAGTTTATTTATTCGTGCTCGAGTGACTGTTAACGCTAAAGTCCCAGTAGCCAATCGGCCATTAGCAAGAGGTGAGCATATTGCTGCTGGAGACATCGAATTACAATGGCTAAAGCTCACCGCGTCAGATAGAGATTTAATTACCCAATCCCAACAATTAATAGGCAATCAAGTTAGTCATAAAGTCAGGCGATATCGGGCAATTAAAGTTTCTCAAATCACCTCTCCACAATGGGTCAATATTGGCGATAGGGTTGTTATTGAGGCTAAGCTGAATGGCTTTTATGCCAATATGACGGGTGAAGCATTAGAGTCTGGCGGTGAAGGGGCGACAATTAGAGTACGTAATTTGAGTTCTGGTAAAGTTATTCATGCTTATCCCATATCTCCAGGAAGAGTGAGTACACATTTCTAAGCTTTTTATTTCAGTATCCAAACCATGATGTCGCCTTTTAGAACTATCGACGACATTAATGGTGAACCATAATGGATATCAACAAAATATCAAGTCCAGTCACAGCAGATATGGGGACGACTAAAAGTAAGGCAAGTAATACGCCTCAACCAGAAGTTGCAGAATTAAAACCCCGTCAAATGCCAACGCCTAATGCAGTGAGTGACGACTGGCAATTAATTGAGAAAACTCAACCTCAACTGGCACAAGTGAGTGATTTTGATGCTGATAAAGTGGCCGAATTACGCCAAGCATTAAAAGAGGGCTCTTTTAGTCTTGATATAGCAAAAATTGCAGAGGCGATGAAGCAAAACCATGGCTAATACGAGTGAACAACAAACTACACGTGAAAAAGTGCAGGGCTTAGTGAGTGGCGTTCGTCAAGATATTGAAGGTTATAAGCAATTAAAAGTATTATTAATTCGTCAACGTGAGTTGATGAAATGCCGCGATAATAATGGCTTGCAACGTCATAATATTGAACAAACATCATTAATTGATATCTTGATGGAACGTGCTAAAAACCGCTCAATTACTTTGGTGTCGCTTGGGTTTAATGGTAATAGCAAAGGCATGGAAAGTTTAATTACTAAACTGCCTCAAGCTAGTCAAAAGCAAGTCTCTTTGCTGTGGCGTCATTTATTAACCTTGGCGAAAGAAAGTCAGCAATACAATGAAGAAAATGGCAAGTTGTTGGTTAGTCAGCAAGAAGTGATTAATTCATTATTGAATAAGCAACCTGACTCTCAATATGAATATGCTCAAGCTTAATAACCTCATGTCTTTTGCGGTTATAAGATAATATTGATGGCGGAGACTGTAACTAATTTTGTGTAACTGCTTATCAACACGTACTCTATAGAGAGTCAAGGATAGGCAAATACTCATGA
>NZ_JAUORL010000024.1:0-74762 GCF_030548015.1 Shewanella sp. 4_MG-2023 | reverse complement strand
AATCAGTACGAAAGCATAAAGCTATAACAATTATCCTTTGGTTACCAATGCTTTGAACTGTGCGGCTTGGCCTGCGACTGGCCACTATTAACCAGTACGAAAGCATAACGCTATAACAGTTATCCTTTGGTTACCAATGCTTTGAACTGTGAGGCTTGGCCTGCGAATGGCCACAATTAACCAGTACGAAAGCATGAAGCTATAACTGTAAAACAGAGTATCCGAATTGACGTTAAGTACTATGAGACCTGTGACTTGGCAGCGAGTATTGTTAGTTGTACTCGCTGCAACATCCTTAACCCAAGCTAGATAAGATTAAGGTGTGAGTTTGTGCTTACTTACATTTGCTTACCTTTTACTTATTTAGGGGAGGTCAGTTAGTTAGCTTATTGAAGTGGTTAACAAGACGCATTAATACGATTTCTGCCATTGGCTTTGGCACGATACAATGCGGTGTCTGCAGCGCATAACAAGGCTTTAGCCGTTCGAAATTGGCTATTGATTTCACATGCATAGCCTTGGCTTACACTAATGCTGACTGATTCATCCAAACCAATATCAATAAAAGTTAGGGCCTTGATATTTTGTTGAACGAGTAAGGCTATTTGCTCCACCTCTACAGTGCTTAAATTTGGCAATATCAGTGCAAACTCTTCGCCGCCATATCTGGCCACGGTGCATTCGTTATTAGGCACAGAGGCTTTAATGGCGTCGGCGACTTTTTGCCAGCGCTGACGTTTTTCATGATTATTGGAGGCGCTGATTAATGCCAACTCGTGTGGTGTTAGATCTTGAGCAAACAGTGGATTATGTTTAAGTGCTTGGGCTTCTTTTAGGGGTTTTCCTTCTGCTAGCAAATAGGCTTTATGCTTATTTTCTGCCAGCCAGCGTTTAGTCAGATGATGTAAGCGACTTTTTATTCGCAGGCTATCATTGTGTTCGTTAATCCAGGCGGTTGCCCGTGGCCAGCGCCTTAATAATGCTTCGTGAGCAATGCTAAAACAGGCTTGGCCATTTTGCAGGTGGGACACAAATAAGCGGCTATTGACCATAGCTTGGGTCAATGTGTGCTGTTCTTTGCTTTGCAGTTGTGACCAAGTTGCGGTGCGGCTGGTGATGGAGGTTTCATCCTCTCGCAGCGTCACCAGTAGGGACAATACCTGTGGTAAACAGGCTTGTTGTGAATCAGTTAATTGTGCCATGGCGTCGTCGGCATTTTTACCTATTGCGCCTTCGATACCGCCTAATTGTTGGTAAACGCTAAACAGTAATTGATTGTCTTTACTGCGTTGCAGGTATAGCGCTTGCAACATGTATTGCAACATAGGTAATGCATCAGGGTTACTGGCGGCCTCTGTACAGAGTATTTCATCTAGCGGCATGGCTGTTTCAGGATCGACACTCCAGCTTAAATTGGCTGCAATTGCTGGCAGGCGGATCATTTGCAGTAATTCATTACGCGAAGGCGACGCTAAATCAAAATGAGCCCCTTTACCTTTACCCGCCATTAAACTGGGATAAGTCACTAGTAATGGGTAAAACTCATTACGACAAGCACTGATAATCAATACCACAGAAGAGTTGGCGAGTTTTTCTAAGATTTCAATAAATGCATAACGTTGATCGTCAGCAAAGATCGGCGATGACAGAAAGACTTCTAAGCGATCAATAAACAATGCTAAGTGAGTTTCGTTAGTGCTGCTGAGTTTGATGGCCTGCTGACATTGCTCAATAATGGTGGGCATATCTGTTATTAGCTTGTGCGACAGGGTTTCGGCGCTGTCACCACTAAATACTGGAATATCGTTGATTTCCCAGTCCAGCATGATACTGGCCAGTTCGGAAAATAATTGTGTTTTAGCCACATTGGCAAAATCTAAATGGCTATAGCTGGCAACCTTTACCCCGTTGTAACCCGTATTAGCCATTAAATTGGGCATGATTCCGGCATTAATGAGTGATGATTTTCCGCTGCCGCTAGGGCCTAAAACTAAACAAAATCCGCGGCCATATTTAACTTGTACACTGATGCATTCAAGCAAGGTGGCAATTTGTTTGCTGCGACCAAAAAACACCTCGGCGTAATTGGCGCTATAGGCTTGTAAGCCCGCAAAGGGTGATCCTGCTTGCCACGTCTGGCTGTCGGCCACGGTTTCATGGCCAATGGGGAAATTTACCTTAGCAAGAGTGCGATAGCCGCGCTTGCGAATGGTTTCAATATAGCTGGGTTCAGTGGCTTTATCGCCCAATGCGCGGCGTAATTGGTTAATGACTTTATGCAGTGGATTATCGCCAATATCGGCTTCTGGCCAGCATTGATTGACAATGTCATCACTGCTGAGTACCTCGCCTTGCTGTTGACATAACAGCAATAAAACATCCATTGCCTTAGGCCAAGTTGTTTGGTTTTTTTACCTTGTCTAAGGGAGTTACTATTAGGGTCAACCTGCCAGTCACCAAAGAAAAATATATCTTTGCTCATTATTACAATCCATTGAATATCAGCTATTTTTCAATGTCGTGAGTTAAAAAACGACAAGATTTTGATATGCAAAATTAGTACATTAGACATTAGTTATATCAATAAATGGTTGTTTTTGTAAGCGATCGCCAAGCAAACAGAGTGGATATCTTTGTCAGGCGATTTTGCTTGGCTTTTATTCTGTAGATTTTGCGAGGCTAGTTTTTATCGCTATGTCTTTTGTCGCTATGCTTGTTAATAAAACCGTTGTTATCTAGATAGTCGTTGTCGATATTGTCCTTAAAAAGTCACTAGTAGGTTTGGCTACTTTGATGATGTCGTTAGCTGGCTTAAGGCCTGTGCGGTTAACATTTCTGTATAAGCGTTTATTTTGACATGCTTTGGGCTCCAGCCTTTAATAAAGCGCTGAAAATCGGCCCATGCTATGCAATACAAAGGGCGCCAAGTTTGTTCAACCTCTTTAGGATTAATATCTGGCTGATGGAGATTAATGCTGCTGGCGAGCTGACTAAAATAGTAATCCAAATATTGCTCGATTAGTTTATGTGGTTCAGTAAATGTCAGCGTACTGCTTAGCAGTAAAATCACATCTTTCATGCCGCAACCTTGGCCCACATATTGAAAGTCCACCGCAGCAGCTTTGTCGTGGTGAGTATTAAAACAAAAGTTAGCGAGTTTGGCATCGCCGTGGATTATTGTTTGGTATGGCGTCTGTTTTAAAGCGCGATCGATTGTATTGGCTGCCATTTTTAACGGCTGATCGCTGAGTGCCTGTAATTCATCGGGGCGAGTATCTAAATGCCAGTAGCTGCCTGTGGGCCATAGGTCGGTGGTATTCACGGTTGATGGCTGGCTAGTTGTAAATTGATTAGCCATAAATTGGCCGTGAAAATGCCCCAGCCATTTAAGGCTGGCCAAAATGGCTGTGTGATCTGCATGGGTTAATACTTGATCGAAACCTAAAGTATGTAAGTCTTCAAGGATCAGTAAGGTTTCTAGTTCGCTGCGCTGAATGTATAAACATTGAGGCACGCTGTTTTCGCTTTGACGATCATTATCACTGCCACTGCCACTGCCACTGCCACATAGCTGAGCGTAGTGCTGATACCAGTTAGCTTCAACTTGATAAGATTTGAGTTTACGTTGATGTGATAGGGCGCTATTCCAGCCCTTGGGATGCGACTCTGGCTGTGGCAGTTTAATGTGTTTAACGATAACAGATGAATATTGGCTACCAGTAAGCTTAGCGCGAAATAGTTCGCCATAACCGCCCCATAGGGATTGAATTACCTCAATCTCGCTTATACTTTGAGCTTTTAATGCCGTGGTAATCTTGCTAATAACTGCTTTATCTATTGTCATTAAACCCTTACTTTCCCTTTTTGATGTTGTAGCCACTTCATAAAACCATAATCTAGCTATTGTGCCAGAATTTTACTTAATAGCTAAAGTGATAAGCTAATCGATTGATAATTGCTCAACTAAGAATAAAACAAGTTATTGGCTGCTGTTTTTACGCAGCAGTGATTGAATTTTATCCCCAATAGCGTAGTTTTAGCGTAAAGCCCCAAACGAGAGTGCTTATATGAAGCCAGCTAAGAACGATACTAAATTGCTTAAACTCGCAATGGAAATTGGTGAGGGTTATGCAAAACGTCGCGGTTTTGAAAACTTTGGTGTTGGTATATCGCCAAAAGATAAAGTGGAATGTATTTACCGTTTATTGGTGCAAGATGGGCTAATTCAAGCATTAGCTGAAGATAATGATGATGGCCCAAATCGTAAGCATAAATTGATTTTGTGGATCAGTCGCCAACTTCCTGAAGATCATCCCCTTAAAAACTAACCCATGGGTGAGTTGCTTAGTTATTCCGATTACGTAAAAAGCCGAGATGTTCTCGGCTTTTTAATGGCGACTGGAATGTAAAACTTATCCTTTCAGTTCTACTTCAATGTCAGTTTCTTCTGGTGATTTCATCACATCTTTAGGTTTAGTGACACTGCCCACAGGTGGGTAGGGCACTGTGCCTTTAAATTCATCACGGGTAGCTTCGCTGTAATTGGGAAAAGGTAAGGCATCTTCCTCGATTAATTGTTTAATGGTTTGCTCCGCTTGTTGTTGTACCTCGACGTCTGCGCTGCTGGCATTTTGTAGCATGACATTTTGACCAATAGGGGCAATTTTAATGTCTAACTGCTTTAAAATATTCAGTAAGTGAAAGTTTAAATCCTCAGCAATACCAAAATATTCATTGATATCACCGGTATCGATATAGGCATTTACGTTGACGACAAACGCATCACGCTCAATGGCAAGAAAACGCGCCCGCTGAGCAATCTCTAACACTCTGGGGTGTGACAATAATAATTTTCGCAGTTCCATTAACAGCATTTGCAGTTGCTCTTTACTGGTATCAAGGCTAATGCGCAGATCGTGCTTATAGCGGCGACGATCGATAACAGAGAAGTTTTCTAACTCTTGGGATGAAAATACCGAGTTAGGGATATGCACTACGGTGCGATCGAGTTTTCTGATCCGTGTCGAGCGTAAGCCAATTTCTTCAACTACGCCCATAGTGGTGCCAAAGCGGCAAAAATCCCCCGGTTTTATTGGTCTTGCAGCATATAAAGTTAATGCGCCGAAGACATTTTCTAATGGTTTTTGCGCCGCCAAGGCAATGGCTAAACTGCCGACACCTAGGCCGGTTAAAATGGTGGCCATGTTGTATCCTGAGCTTTCAAACCACATTAAGGCAATAACCACCACAATGACGATTTTTAATATTGCTACCATAGGCCTGAGTAAGGCCACGGAGTAGCTTTTATCTTGATCGTTTAATTGCTTGGATTTTATTGCGGAATACAATTCCACTAAACCTAAAATTAGAATGGTGTTGGCGATATACAGCAAGGTGCTGTTATCAAACCATACACGTGCCCTAATCGATAAACCTAATGACAGCGCCACATATTGCAAGCTCGAAAGATATAAAAACCAGCGCAAGCTGTTGCCTGAAAAACGGGTTAATCCAGCCAGTTTATGTTCAAATTTAGCGGCAATGGTTTTGGCGGCAATGCTGATTAATCCGGTGGCGATCCAACCAAAGAAAATACACAGAATAAAGATCAGCAGTTGCCAGTTTTCCATATGGAACATGGTGAATTGCGGTAAAACGTTAGCCAGTGCTTCGATTTGCGGGCTGTAGCCATATTCGTCCCATAGCTCAGGAACTTGGGCTATAGTGGCGTTAGAGATCTTCCAAATTTTGCCTTTTTTACCGTCTGGAACTCGCTGTAAATAGACCGGAACAGGGCCTTTACTGGTTTCTAGTACCCCTAACAAATCACGATAGCTTGGCAGTTTATCGTTAAGGTGTCCTTCTGGTTGATCGCTGATCTGCGAAAGGTCGAGGATGTTTTGTTTATTCCATAATATCGCCAGTTTACGCAGTAAATCGGCACCATCTTCGGGATTAATATCTTTGGGCAGGTAACGCAGATCAATAAACTCAGTGGCAGCTTCCCAGTCGTTTTCTTGTACCGCTCGACCGATTTCAATGAGGGCTGATAAAGGAGTTTCGCCATCTCGGGCGAGGGTGAGTCCGCCTTGAGCTTCGGCAATGGCTTCACTGCGCTTTTCTGCTTCGGCAACTTGTTTTAAGTTGATATCGTCTGCAGCCATGGCGGTTGGCGCAAGGCTTGACATCGATAACAACACAAAAGCAGTAAAAAGCGTTCGCCATGTTGTTTGCAGCATATTTTTATCCCTAAAAGCGCAATATCTAGCTCAAATATATGTGTTTTAGCCTCAGACTGCTAGGGAGGCACACTTCTAAGTAAGTAAAAGTTACATAAATGGGTGTCTCAACTTTATCACCAAGATAACTTTTCATATGATACAGCTTCCCAAGGTTTTGTTATCGGCTGGGCAGCGTATTTTTAGCCTTAACTAACGATAAAGAGTTGGATGGATAAAGGGCGCCCTAATAGAAGTCGTTGGCGCTTTTTTTGTGCTTTGAATCCAATTAATCAGCTGGCAGCGGATTACCTTTTAACGAGATTGCGTATCGTAGCAGGGTAAAACCTTCGTCTTCATATTGTCTGATAAACGTCATACCTAACTTTTCAATGATGTTGACTGAGCCAAGATTAAGGTTTACGACTTCGCCGTAAATAATATCTAAATCCATATGTTTCTTAGCATACTCAATACTGGCAAGGTTAGCTTCTGTGGCATAGCCCTTACCCTAAAAATCTGGGTGTAAGCGATTGCCTATATCTACTGCATTAATACGTAAATCATATTTAAACCCACAAAAGCCTATGACTTGTTTGGTTGCTTTTAATTCTACAGCCTAACGAGCAAAACCATATTTCTGGTATTCTGCTAACCAGATGTCCTGAATAATGTTTTTTGCATCTTCGATGTTATTACACATGCCTGCATCGCCAGTGTAGCGGTTGACTTCCTCTGAATTAAACTCAAGCACAGCCTTTGTATCGCCAAGATTAAATTCACGAATGATTAGGCGTTCAGTTTCGATTATTATTGTCACTTTTATTTCCTTGGTTCTTGGATTGGTGCATCTGCTCCAGATGCACCTGCTCCAGATGCATTAGTGATGTCATAGTAAGCTTGATAAGCAAAGCGGCCGATGGCGATAACGATCAGAATAATAATGATCCGGCTCATGGTGCCAGAAGCCGTGGTGGCTTTTTGCATTTTGATCGGCGATCTTTTTTTGCCACTGTTATTTCGTGTTGAGTTTTGGTGAGCATGGCTGTCTGATTTTGTGGCAACTCCCACTATTTGCGCTTCGATCGCCTTAATTTTACCGTCAGCTTGCTGCGCTACGATATACGCAATTTGATCACCTTGAATGGGCTTTCTCGCCATATGTTTAAGGGTTGAAATATGAATAAACACGTCCTTGCCACCTTCATCAGGCTCAATAAAACCGAAGCCTTTACTGCTATTCCAGCGAACTAATCGACCTGTTTCCATCATCACGAGTATGTTTCCTTTTTGAACGGCTAAATGTTTACAACACATTATAAAATTGACCAAGGCTATGCTAGGTTATTAATTCAATATAATAAATAGTAATTATCAGCGACTACGACTTTTAGCAGTCAAGATTCTCAGTCAAGATGAACAGTCAACAAGGAAGACACCATGACATTATCAGCACGCTTAACAGCCATACCAACAGCATTGTCGATATCACTGGCTTTAGCTGCAACGATAACCACCACCTCGTTACGCGCTGTAGATCTTGATGATTCAGTGACCAAAGCATTACCACAACTTGAACAGCTTTATACTCACCTTCATCAACACCCTGAACTGTCCTATCAAGAGAAAAATACCAGTGCCAGAATGGCAAAAGAGTTACGGCAATTAGGTTTTGAAGTCACTGATAATTATGGCGGCTACGGCGTGGTGGGCATATTCAAAAATGGCGACGGGCCTACGGTGATGATCCGCGCCGATATTGATGCTTTACCTATTATTGAACAAACGGGCAAAGCTTATGCATCGACAGTGACAACCCAAGATGCACATAACAATACTGTGGGCATTATGCATGGCTGTGGCCATGATATTCATATGACCAGCATGATTGGCGCAGCCGAGCAATTGATGTTGCACAAGTCAGCTTGGCAAGGCACTTTGATGATGGTAGCCCAGCCTGCAGAAGAAATGGGCGGCGGCGCAAAAGCCATGCTCAAGCAAGGTTTATTTAGCGAGTTTCCCACTCCTGATAAGGTGTTAGGTTTGCATGTCAGTGCATCTATTCCTGCTGGTAAAGTCGGCTCTATTAGTGGTTATGCATTGGCCAATGTGGATTCGGTGGATATCAGCATTAAAGGCAAAGGTGGCCATGGTGCTTACCCCCATTTAACCATAGACCCTGTGGTTCTGGCGGCGCGCACAGTATTAGCATTGCAAACCATTCCAAGCCGTGAAGTGTCACCCCTTGAGCCAAACGTGGTCACAGTGGGTTCAATTCATGGCGGCTCAAAACATAATATTATTTCCAATGAAGTGAAGCTGCAATTAACTCTGCGATCATATAACCCTGAAGTACGTGAGCAGCAAATCGCTGCCATAAAACGTATCACTAAGGGCATTGCGATTAGTGCGGGTTTACCTGATGAACTGATGCCTGAAGTGTATGTCCATGAAGATGAAAAAATACCTTCGACTTATAATGCCCCAGCATTGGCTGCCCAAGTTAAGGCCAGCATTGAAGCTGAACTAGGAAAAGATAATGTGGTGCTAGCGCCACAGGTTATGGCCGGAGAAGATTTTGGCTTATATGGCCGAACTGAGCAAAATATTCCGATCACTTTATTTTGGTTAGGGGCTGTTGAGCCAAGCGTGTATCAAGCCAGTATTGATAGCGGCGACAGCTTGCCATCATTGCATTCGAGTAAGTTTGCCCCAGATTATCCGTTAACTATCAGCACCGGCGTGCGGGCAATGACACGCGCGGCAATGGATTTGTTTAATAGTAGCAAATAAGCTTACTTTATCTGACTTAAAGCATGACGCTTATTTATAGCCTGAAGCATAGGATAAACGCTATAATTGAGCTTAACTTTTCGTTGTTAAATTGAGATCCCATGACCGTTATTTTTACCACCAATGTTGGCGATATCCATATTGAACTGGATATGGAAAAAGCCCCTGTTAGTTCGAAGAATTTTTTACAGTACTGTCAGGATGGCTTTTATGATTACACTATTTTTCATCGGGTGATAAAAGGCTTTATGATCCAAGGGGGTGGTTTTACTGCCAAGATGAAAGAAAAGCCCACTCGCGATCCTATCGTTAATGAAGCTAATCGTGGCTTGAGTAACACACTTGGCACCATAGCAATGGCAAGAACCGATGCGCCGCATTCGGCCACCGGGCAGTTTTTTATTAATACTGCTGATAATAGCTTTTTAGACCACACAGCGACCACCAACAGCGGTTGGGGTTATGCGGTTTTTGGCAGAGTGGTTGCCGGTATTGAAGTGGTCAAAGAAATTGAAAAAGCTAAAACGGCCACGGTAGCAGGTCATGACGATGTGCCTAAAACGGCGATAGTGATTGAGAAAGTCACCATTATCTAGTGAGCTATTAGCGCTGTTGTTAATCGTGCGGCTGTGAAAGAAGGGAAAGCCATGAGTCTATCTGTAGAAGATAATGCCCAATTAGTGCAGGCTAAGCAGTTACTTGAAAACCCCGGCTTAGCAGCCAAAATCACAGATTTTATTGGCTCGCCCATTGAGCAAGGTTTTGCGCTACTGCCTAAAAGTGTCAGTAATGGTATTGGCAAAGTCACAGAAATGGCGTTGATGAAAGCCTCGGATGCGGCGCTATTTACCATGAAAAACATCCCCCATGAGCAATCTTCTGATCGTTGGCACAAACTCGGTGTTGCAGTGAGTGGTGGTGTGGGGGGCTTTTTCGGCTTAAGCGCATTGGCATTAGAGCTACCAATTTCAACCACCATCATGTTGCGATCCATTGCCGATATTGCTCGCAGTGAGGGTGAGCAACTCGATGAAGTGGCCACTAAAATGGCCTGCATAGAAGTCTTTGCCCTAGGGGGTGAGTCAAATGATGACGATCAAGCTGAAAAAGGCTACTTTGCGGTGCGCACCGTGTTAGCCAATTCAATTGCTGAAGCGGCTGAATACGTTGCCACTAAAGGCTTTAGTAAAGAAGCTGCGCCAATGATGGTTAAATTAGTGACCGTGGTGGCAGAGCGCTTTGGCGTGCAGGTGACTCAAAAGGTGGCCGCTCAAGCTGTACCTGCCATAGGCGCTGCGGGTGGGGCGATCATTAACACCTTATTTATCGATCATTTTCAAGACATGGCAAGAGGTCACTTTATCGTGCGTAAACTTGAGCGTAAGTACGGTGAAGAACTAGTAAAGCTAACCTATCAGACACTTTGATCTTGGCAAGATAAGTTGTTAGTCAATTCCTATTCCTTTTACAGCTTGAATCGTTCTCGATACGTAAGTGGTAACAATTTCATTGTATGAACTTTATTCAATCAAGGTTATCTTAACTATATAAGTTAAAGATAATGTTTAAGGATATGTTTTCAGGATGAATAAATTAACCCGCGCGCTATTGGTAGCAAGCTGTTGTATTTTACCTTTTATCCATCCAGCTTTTGCTGCAGATACAGAGCTAAAATTCACCACTTTTACAGTTGATACCGAATTTGAACTGACTCATCCAGTATTAAGCGTTAACTTA
Source organism: Shewanella sp. 4_MG-2023 (assembly GCF_030548015.1). Classification (NCBI taxonomy): domain Bacteria; kingdom Pseudomonadati; phylum Pseudomonadota; class Gammaproteobacteria; order Alteromonadales; family Shewanellaceae; genus Shewanella; species Shewanella sp. 4_MG-2023. The sequence continues at coordinate 64,014 of NZ_JAUORL010000024.1, read as the reverse complement.
CTCGATAATGAGGGCAATGAGTTACTAGCACTGGGTGTTGATGATGAACATCAGCGCTGGTTTGCTGTATACGGCATTGTCGATAAGCAATTAGTGATGCTAGATAAAGTATTATTAAACAAAGATATTTATAGCTTTGATATTAATGAAATCGACTCTAATACTGATAGCATGCTTGCGCTGCAACAGCTGTATTTCGTCACTGCAGAGCAATTACTACGTTATGCCCCAGTTACGGCTAATAGCGCTATTAACAAGCTAGATGTGAGTATGCTCCCAGCAGATGCGATCTCCGCTGATGACATGCTAGTGCAAGATCCTTCAGCTTCACTTTCACCTAAACAAATTACCAGCCAACAAACAGATACTGCAGCAAAACCGCTTTCTGGTGAGTTAGTTGCCGTTGCTGATATTAATTCATTAGCTGTTACAGGCCATGCTGATTTTATCTCTCGTGGTGATTTTGTCAGTGATATTAATAATGATGATATTGCTGATGTACTGATAAGTGACTTTAGAGAAATGCATGTATTGCTCGGTGCTGGTAATACTCAATTCATCCGACAATCACTGCCGTTACTGCCTCAAGTTGAGCTGACCAATAATGGCGCTGAATATAGCCGCGCTACGCTTTATCACAGTGATATGAACTTTGATGGTCGCGATGATATTGTCAAAGTCGGTGAGGGCTCGCTCGAAGTGTATTATCAAAACGATCAAGGGCAGTTCGCCGCGATCGCAGAATATATTTCGGTGAGTCAACCCATCAGTGGTATTGATTGGTGGAATAAGCGTGATGCCTATGGCAAATCGTTAGATCAAAGTGATTTACTGTACCGTAAAGTTGAGCGTATTGGTGATGTGAATGGCGATGAGATTACTGACTTGGTGGTCAGATATACCAAAAGCTCTGGGGTGTTTGATCGTACCAATGACTATGAAATTTACTTAGGACGTAATAACGATGGCGTGGTGGCTTTTGGCCGCGAACCTGAGACGATTATTAAAGCTGAAGGTACCTTAACAGGGCTACGTTTTGATGATATTGATAATGACAATGTCGATGAGGTGATTGTGTCAGGTTTTGATATTAGTATTTCGCAGATCGTCAGCGCCTTGCTGTCTGGCAGTATTGATCAAGATGTTCATGTGTTTAAAATGAATAGTGCGAATAAATTTGGTGAAAAGGCCAATGCCAGTAAAGAAGTTGAATTAAACTTCAGCCTAAGTTCTGGCCAAAGTGGTGAGCCTGTCGTGGCCTTAGCGGATATCAATGGCGATGGTTATAAAGAGTTATTGTTGTCTGATGATAATGAAACCTTAGATATTTATTTGGGTCAGGCAGGTAGCGCGCCTTTTAGTAAACGATCTCAGCAATGGGATATGATCATTCCAGTTGAAGGTTCGATGCTGTCGGCAACCGATATCAATGCCGATGGTAAAGATGATTTATTAGTTAAATTTGGCAAACAAGATCCTGACAATCTGCAGCGAAGCTTCTCAGTACTATTGGCGCAGTAATCAGTTTTAAGGCTTATAACGCCTCAAAACACACACGAAAAGAACCAGCAATCACTTGCTGGTTTTTTTGTGCTTTCAATTTGGTTTTGGCGATTAAATGAACCACAAAATGACTAATTAAATGATGCCTTTATTGATAAAACCGATGTGAATAGGGCTAAATATTAGTGAATGCTGAAACTGATCTAGATCATAAAATCGATTAAATATTGTAAAAATCAGTTTAGATTTTTGCTGATCTAAGTACACTGCATCTAAACATGTAAATATTATGCATGATTAAATTCAGGAGCAAAGTGATGTTTTGTATTCAATGCGAACAAACAGTTAGAACCCCAGCAGGCAACGGTTGTAGTTATTCTCAAGGTATGTGCGGTAAGTTAGCATCTACGTCAGATCTACAAGATTTATTAATCTACATGTTGCAGGGCGTTTCTGCTTATGCGGTTAAGGCGCGTCAGTTCGATATCATCGATGCCGAGATTGATACCTTTGTTCCTAAGGCATTTTTTGCCACATTAACTAATGTGAACTTTGATGATGGACGTTTAGCTGATTACGCACATCAAGCTCAAACTTACCGTAACAAGTTAAAAGCTGCATACGAACAAGCCTGCGCTGAAAAAGGCGTTGCTGCTGAAGAAGTGATAGCTCAAGCTGAATTTAACTTAGCGGCTTCTCAGCCTGAAATGCTACTACAAGCTCCAGTTGCACTGCCAAACCGTGGTGACGATGTTAATGAAGACATCATGGGCTTACGTTTACTTTGCTTATATGGCCTTAAAGGCGCAGCAGCTTACATGGAGCATGCACGTGTACTTGAGCAAACTGATGCCGATGTGGCCGGTGAATTTCACCAAATCATGTCATTCCTTGGCGAAGACTCAGTTGATGGCGACAAGCTATTTGCTACCGCAATGGAAATCGGTCAATTAAACTATCGCGTAATGGCGATGTTAGATGCGGGTGAAACGACGGCATTTGGCCACCCTGAGCCAACTGAAGTAAACACCAAATCATTTAAAGGTAAGGCGATTTTAGTGTCAGGTCATGACATGAAAGATTTAGAACTTATCTTAGAGCAAACTCAAGGTAAGGGCATTAACGTCTATACTCATGGCGAAATGTTACCGGCATTAGCTTATCCTGCATTTAAAAAGTTCCCACACTTAGTGGGTAACTACGGCAGCGCATGGCAGAACCAACAGCGTGAATTTGGCACTTTCCCAGGCGCTGTTGTGATGACCTCAAACTGTATTATTGACCCTAATGTGGGCGATTATTCAGATCGTATATTCACCCGTAGCATTGTTGGCTGGCCTGGTGTTGCTCACATCGAAGGTGAAGACTTTAGCGCTGTGATTGACAAAGCCCTTGAGCTTGAAGGTTTTAGCTACGATGAAATCCCACATGCGATTACGATTGGTTTTGCACGTAATGCCTTAATGGAAGCGGCACCAACAGTAGTTGAGAACGTGAAAAATGGGTCTATTAAGCACTTTTTCTTAATCGGTGGTTGTGACGGCGATAAATCTGAACGTAGCTACTTTACTGACTTAGCTAAATCAGTGCCTGATGACACCATTATCCTGACCTTAGGGTGTGGTAAGTACAAGTTCAACAAACTTGAGTTTGGCGATATTAATGGTATTCCACGTTTATTAGATGTGGGTCAATGTAACGATGCTTACTCTGCTATACAGTTAGCCTTAGCATTAAAAGATATTTTTGACTGTGATATCAATGAACTGCCTTTAAGCTTGGTACTGTCTTGGTTTGAACAAAAAGCGATTGTGGTGTTACTGACACTATTATCACTGGGCGTTAAAAACATTCGTACAGGCCCAACTCCGCCAGCGTTTTTGACTGAAAACTTAGCAAAAGTGTTAGAAGACCAATTTGGTTTACGTAACACCACTGATGTTGAGTCAGATCTTAAAGCGATGATTAATGCGGCTTAAATAGTGGTTATTGGGTGATATAGGCTTAGCGCTTATATCACCTTTTTATTGTCTGTTTTTTACTTTCTACTTCTAACACATGGTTTCCCATACAGGTGCAATATGAGTTCATCAGGATTTTCATTTTCAGCAGCGTTATCAGCCGCCCAATCAACAAAAGATGACAACAAAAAGTCAGTTGCTAAGGTCAGCGCTGCGCCGAGTTTTTCAATATCGGGTGCATTGGCTGCCACAGCAAAGAAAACGGCTGAGGTTACAACTACTGCTGAAGCAAAAAAATCCATCAATGCAAATCAGTTATTATTAAATGCTGATGAGTGGCAACGTGGTGAAGTGCAATTGCGCTGTACTGAAAAATGGCATGAAACCCATGATGTAGTGAGCTTTCGTTTTCAAGGTTTAACCCCTGTTAAGTTTAACTACAAACCGGGGCAATTTATTACCTTCAAATTAGAGATTGAAGGCGAAATAGTTTATCGCAGTTATACCATGTCATCGTCTCCATCTAGACCTTATTCAATTGTGGTCACGGTGAAGCGCATTGCTGGTGGCAAAGTGTCAAACTTTTTAGCTGATAAGGTTAATCAAGGCGATATCATCACCTTAGTCGGCCCAGATGGCGCCTTTAACTTAGTGGATATAGCGGCTGAAAAGTATTTATTTTTAAGTGCTGGCAGTGGCATTACCCCAATGTATTCAATGTCACGTTGGCTGCTCGATACCAAAGTAGGCAGTGATATTGCCTTTGTGCACAGCGCTCGAACAGATGAAGATATTATCTTTGCTGATAGCTTAGGTGCGATGGCTTATCGCAGTGCTCAATTTCAATTAAGTTACCTGCTTGAAAATGCAGATGAGCTTGTTGAAGGCGTTAATCATACTGGCAACGACAGCCGTATGTTAGGCCGTATCGATATTGAAAAGCTGCAAGCATTAGTGCCTGATTTTATGACTCGCACCATTTTTGTGTGTGGCCCAGAGCCTTACATGGTGTCAGTTAAATCCTTGATTGAAACCAGTGGTTTCGAGATGAAAAACTTCCATCAAGAAAGCTTTACTGGCGCGGTTAAATCACCCCCAAGCAGCACAAATACTGCGGCTACAACTAGCAACTTCATGCTTTCAATCAAGGATAAAAAAGTTGCATTATCGGCTGAGCAAACCTTACTTGATGGCATAGAGTCTGAAGGGCTACCGATAATCGCAGCGTGCCGAAGTGGTGTGTGCGGCGCCTGTAAGTGCCAGGTGACCTCAGGGACTACTGAATCTAGCAGTACCATGACATTAACAGCTGAAGAAATTGCCGCAGGGTATGTATTAGCGTGCTCGACTAAAATCACTTCAGATGTCAGCTTAAAAATGTAAGCTAATTTGCAGCAAGATTTAATTTAAGAACAGTCAGCTATGCTGACTGTTTTGCTTTGTGGCAAAAATAATAAATGGGGCGCCTTATCCCCTTAGCTAAGAATGATCAGTTTGCTTGCAGGACATGAGATGCAATAAATCCGACCCAACTGGCGATAAGCAACACCCAGGGTAAATATGACTTCTGAGACTGTGGCGGCTGCTGCTGTTCAACTACATCATGGTTGAGCTGGTTTTTAGCTTTAAGATTCTGTTTCCGCTGTTTATCAGCCCCACGAGCTTTGGCTTTCTGCAACTTCTTATATTCAGCTATACCTTTCTCAATACCTTGAGCGATGAGTTTGGTCTGTTCTTTGGTTTGTGAAGGTTTTTGAGTAGCCTTAGCCATTTTCATTGCTTCAGCTTGGGTTTCTTGAGAGATACTTTTTGCCATGTTGCTCTACTTCTTGATTAGATTGCTGCTTAGTTACTACTTTAACAGCCTCGTGGGCGGCTCACTATAGCCAATCAGCGTCTAGATGATAATTCAGTAGGTTAATTTTTGTTAAACCATGAGCTAACGCAATAGTGGAATAGTGATTGTGTCGTAAAATAGCTTTTTAACTGTTGAGGAATTCTAATGTCAAAATCAATTCATGGTCGTAACGTTATCAAATTGATGAAAGATCAAAATACCCCGCAGCCACAACAACAATGGCTGGCGTTGATGGCAGCAGAATTTGGTGAAAATGCAGAGTTTCATACTTGTCGTGCCAGTGATATGAGCGCCGCACAGTTAGTTGAACTGTTTATTAGCAACGGTCGTTTAACTGAAACTGAAGCTGGTTTTGTGATTAATCAATGTGGTCACTGTGCAGGTAAAGAAACCCAAGAGGCAACGGCTTAGTCGCGGATTCGGTTTTCTTTAAGACAAAAATGCCAGTCACTGACTGGCATTTTTGTATCTGTGTTTAGCTTTAACTAAGCCCTAAAGCGAGCGGTTAAACTCGCGTATTAAGCGCTAGCCCATAAAGCTTAAATAGCCTTGCAAGATAATGGCATTCACAATATCAATAAAGAATGCCCCTACAATAGGCACTACCATAAAGGCTTGTGGCGACGGACCTGTACGTGAAACTAATGCGCCCATGTTCATTACCGCAGTTGGGGTTGCGCCCATACCAAAACCACAATGACCACCAGCCATCACTGCAGCGTCATAGTTTGAGCCCATTAATCTAAAGGTAACAAAGTAGGCAAACACCGCTAAAATAGCCGCTTGAGACACTAAGATGATTAATAGCGGTACCGCTAAATCAAATATTTCCCACAGCTTTAGGTTCATCAATGCCATCGCTAAGAACAGTGACAAGGACACAGTACCTAAAATATCAACACATTCACTGTTGATTTTGTAGCCGCGACTCAACTCAGTGGCGTTGGTGATGACCACGCCAAAGAATAAGGCATAAACAAAGTCAGGCATTTTTAACCATGCAATATCCATGGAGCTAACAAATTTGCCGAACCACTTAGCCCCTGCCACACATAGCAGCAGAATGAATAGCACTTCTAAAATTTTCTTACCGGTAACGCGATCAATTTCTAATTGGTCATAGGTTACTAAGTCAGGATGATCTACGTGATGATTACCACCCACACCATATGAAGAAACAAGATTATGTTTATTGATAAGGCGCTGGGCAACTGGACCACCAATAATACCGCCCATGACTAGACCAAAGGTGGCCGCTGCCATGGCAAACTCTAAAGTATTAATACCATAGTTGTCTTGGAAGGTTTGCGCCCAAGCAGCACCCGTGCCGTGACCACCTGATAAGGTAATTGAACCAGCGATTAAGCCCATTATCGGCTCTAGCCCTAAAGCGCTGGCTAAGCTAACGCCCACCGCATTTTGAATAATGATATATAAAGATGCAATGCCTAAAAAGACAATGACCTTAGTACCGCCTTTCATTAATAGCTTATAACTTGCCGCTAACCCCACGGTACTGAAAAACATCAGCATCAAGGTATTTTGCATTGAAAGAGTAAATTCTAAACTGATTTTGTTGAAGTGTAATATGGTGATTACGCCTGCAACGATAAGTCCACCCACGATGGGTTCTGGGATATTATATTTTCTGAAAGAAGGTACGTGTCGATTAATTGTATGGCCAATGAATAGTACCAAAATTGCCACGAGGAAAGATTCAAGCTCTCCAATAGAATAAACAGTATTCATGGAACTCCTTTTGTTTTGCACTGAATGAGTTACACAATGTGATTAGATATCACAATTAGATATGCATAAATATTTTGCTTTAATTTATTAGTTATATTGATTATAGAGGAACTTAGCGGTAAATATCATGGGGATTGCCTTAAAAGGCCAAGTGTCGTTCATTTGTTGAGCTGATTTAACAAGTTATTAAAAGCTAAACCCTTGATGTTAATTGTAAAGGTGGTTTTGTTAGCTTAATTGCACTGCTTATGTTGTGAATTTGCAGGTGGAGAATCTGAGTTTTGAGGAATAAAAAGTCACTTTAGTGACTGTATCTGGCTCTGTTTAAGATAAATAATTGCCGCTAGACTCAATCAAAGCAGATTACATAGTATGTTTTATGGTGTGTGCTATTTATTCTAAAACTGAAAAATTGCTCATTGGAGTGGTTTGCCGATGCTGATGTTTATAGATATATGAGCGAAATAAAAGGAAGTTCATTTCGCTCATATAGCGCTGGCTAAAGCGGGCTAATAGGTACTTTTATGTACTTTAAATAAACCTGTAACAGCCAAATGGTAAAGGGTATTAATCAACAGCAACCATGACATTGCTAGCTTTAATAATCGCGTAAGCATTACCGCCCACAGTTAAACCAAGTTGCTGACAAGACTTTTTAGTGACTACTGATGTGATCTCAACTCCTGGTGCAAGTTCAATGACCACTTCATTGTTTACAGAACCCTCTTCGATTGAGGTGATTTTACCAACCAGTGAATTACGAGCGCTGATTTTCATAATATTTAAATTTCCTATTAATGAGTCAATATGCTGATATTAATTATAAAAATAAGGTATTTATAATTTTTAAAGCGAAATGTATGGCTCGTTCCACTGTGCGTAAAAATGAACCATGAGCCTAAGTTTAATTGATAAATTCAATTTTGCTTGTTCAGAGGTTAACTTTTGCGAGGGATAAGCGCGAAGAAATAGTAAAACTTAATGGGTTAAACGATGAGCGTTATTAAGGGTAAATAATTATAGGGCTTAAGGTGAAATGCTCAATTAATCAAGTGTTTACACTTAAGGTGGTAAGTACTAGACGTCATCAAGTATAGGCTTCCTTTATCAGGATTGGGCTAATGAATGTATTTGTCTCATATCAAAATCATGTTAGCTTAATTTTTACACATGTGAGTCGCTACATGTGCTGAGTGATTAAGTTGAGTGAAGATATGCTTAAGGAGAAGGGTTTACAGGATGTTTATCAAACAAGAGATATACCGATTTAGTATCGTTGTCATCAGTCTATTGAGCTTATCTGCGTGCAGTTCAATGTCCCAAAAAAACTTATCAGTTGATGTGAAAATGCCTGCTGCGAGTAGTTTACTCCAACTTCAAGCCAGCAAATATACTGTGCCATCCATTGAGAGTTTGACTCAACTAACACCGATACAAGAGCGGGAGTTATTGGCGTTTATTGCCGATGAAGAAATTGCTGCTTTACCCAATAGAAAAAAAGTGAGTCAATTTATTGGTCAAAAAGTGGTTAATTTTAACTATGAAGGTTCAAACTTTAATGCCAGTGATGCGTGGTTAAATAAATCTGGTAATTGTATGTCTCTAGCTATGTTGACCTATGGCGTCGCAAAATTCTTAAATGTTAAAGCTGTTTTTCAAGTAGTGCATAGTGCGCCCCTTGTGACCGTCATCACCAAGGATTTGATGGTGTCATCGGATCATGTCCGTACCTTTCTTTATGAGGTTGATAGCAGTGATTCAAAATCAAATTTATATCTATATGGCGGAGAGTTCTCTGTGATTGATTACTTTCCTGATCGTAACGACCGCAATGGTGGCGTGGTATCAGACAGTCAATTTTTAGCCATGTTTTACCGTAATTTAGCTGCTGATGCCTTATTGGATGATAAGCTTGAATTAGCTTTTGCGTTAATGCAAAAAGGCCTGTCATTAGCACCGGATTATGTACCCTTGATTAATATGATGGCAGTAGTACACCGCCGTATTGAAGCCTATGATATTGCCGAAGCCTATTATCAGTATGGTTTGCAATTTAAGCCTAACTCACTAAGTCTATTAAGTAATTACAGCTTTGTTCTGAATTCTCAAGGTCGAATAGATGAAGCGCAGAGTATTAGTCAGCAATTATTGGATCTGGAAAATGAAAGCCCTTATGGCTGGTATAGCATGGGAATAGAAGCGTTAGCGTTAAAAGATTACCGAGCAGCAGAGATATTCTTTAGAAAATTCATCAAAAATAGCCCTTATTTCCATCAGGCCTATTATGAGTTAGCCAAGGCGCTCAATGCACAGGGAAAACCCTATGCAGCTAAGCAGAGCTTGAAAGAGGCGTTGACGTTAACATCCCTAGGGGAAAACCAGCAGAAATATTTAGCCAAACTCAATTGGTTAAACTCAGTTGCTAGAAAAGGGCTTGCTGAGCAGTAGGTTATTACGATTTAAAAAGAAAAAGCCAGCTTGCATCATAGAGGTCAGCTGGCTTTTTTATCATTATGAATTAATTAATCAATAGTTAGTGCGACAATCTTAAGGGGATGGTTGTCATCAAAAGAAGGGAAGTCTTCATGGCAATTTAACCATTCAATTGAGCTGACACTGCGGTCTTGTTTTTCAACACAGCGCACTAAGCTGTTGAGCCAGGCTTCTCGTTCCACTTTGGCGACATTGTTACAGCACACTATGGTGCCACCACTTTTTGTTGTTAGCATTGCAGGCTTAAATAAACCTTGGTAATCATTAATCAGATCAACGGTGCCAAATGGGCTTTTTGCAAAACGTGGCGGGTCCAGAAAGACTAAATCAAATTGAGTCGCGGCTAGCTTGGGATATTTAGGTAATTTTTGCCCGCGGCGGCCACCGACCTTAAGACCAGCTAATTGACGCAGCGCAGGAAAAGCATCGCTTTGAATAAACTCACAAGTATCTGCTACCTCATTGAGCTCAGCATTCCTTTGGCCTGCAGCCAAAGCAAATGATGAGAAATCCACATTAACTGCCCGAGTTGCACCGCCCATGGCTGCTGCAGTGCCAATACCGCAAGTGTATGAAAATAGGTTTAGCACGGTTTTGCCTTGGCTATTGGCTCTTACATATTCTCTACCGATACGCATATCGAGAAACAATAACGGGTCTTGGCCTTCATGGCGTAATTTTGAGGTGAACTTGATGCCATTTTCTTGGATAACTTGCTCTGAACAGGCAAAGTCATTGAAGTCATCAGCAAGATTATTTTCAATGCGTGAATTACGTTTAGCACGGTCATTGTAGATAATAGGTAACTCAATATGTGCGTTAAGGACTTCAGTTATTTGCGCAAGCTGTTGCTCAGTTAAGGTCTGATGGAATGTTTGAATGAGCCATGCATTACCATAACGGTCAATATTAAGACCATTTTCGCCTTCAACTGTGCCATGAAATACCCGAAAACAATCGGTTTGTTGAAGCGCTGCTTGTTTAAAAAATTCAGCGCGTTGATTAATGGCGTGAGTAAGAGAAGACTGCAATGACATAATTGTGCTCGTTAGCATTAAAAAGGCAAAAAGGGATTATATCAAGCTTCGAGTTACTTGTCGGTATGTGTTACCGCTTCTGAAGGAGGATTTATATGCCCTCTGTAACAAGCACTGAAATCAAGCTCTCATATTTATTTTTAAAAGTAACAAATTGTAGCCTTAGCCATATTTTTCATCGAAAATATCCACACTCTTTAACGAAATCTGTTACCTTTTCACATCCTGTAAATATCTGAAAATAATCGAAATAGTTTTTTATATTGTAATTGTCGAGCGAAATAGCAGATGACTCTAAGTTGGGGTTGTAAGACCATTTATGCTCCGTCAACTCAAGAGTATGCCGTAGCGGTTCTCTGCTTTAGTTATTCCAAGTATTCGCTATTTGATTAATTTTTCGATTTAGTTAGTTGTAAACGACGAGGTTCATTTGAATCATCTGCTGCGCCATTCACTATTACCCGTATTATTGCTTTTTTTTTGCGGTATTTTTTCGACCGCAGCAACTGCAGCAAAGCCGCCAGTTTTCGATTTATTAGATGAGATTGCCAGCATTGAACACGGGCCGCAATTAACGGCGTTATATCTTGGGGCTGATAAAGACCCTGAAGGCACCTTAACGGCTTTAGAGCAACTAAAATCCCAAGGTGTTATCGATGGTAATGACTATTTTAAAACCATTTATTATCTGATCCTTTATAACGTTCAATTTGTACTGTCTGATGTTGAGGCGGCAGAAAAAACCACTAAAACCTTATATCAATTTGGCCTAGATAGCGGCCAAGACTGGATTATGGCTGAAGGCTTAACCATTAAAGGCACCTTGGCGGCGAGAAAAAGTGAAGGTAAAAAAGCGCTGCGACTTATAGAGCAAGCGATTAGCTTAGCTGAACAACTGCATTATAACCGCTTACTGGCTCGTGCACTTAATGTTCGCGGCATAATTCACTCGCGAAGTTTAGCGTATGAATTGGCGATTGAGGATTATCAAAGAGCGATTAAACTGGCTGAAACCACCAATAATAGCGATTTTGTATTTAAGTTATATTCAAATATATCAGTGCTTTATTCTATGGTTGAAGATTGGCCTAGCGCGATTGAATACAATAAAAAAGCCACTGAGTTATATCTTAAAAGTGATAATGTCAGCTTTGAGTACTTAGTGATCCTATACAGTAATGCTAGTAACAATATGCTAGAAATTAATGATATAGAAGCGGCGACCCAATACAGTGAAAAAAGCATTGCCGTGGCACGGGAGTCCAATAATAACCAGCTTATTGTCAACGCCTTAATGACCCAGACCCACTTATTAATTAGTCAGCAACTCTTTGCTGAGGCTGAGCCAGTGGCAATGGAATGTGTTGAGCTCGCGAAGCAAGTGCATGATCAATTACCTTATAACGAATGCTTAATGGGTCTCGGCGAGGTCAGTTTATTTAAGGGTGATAGCGCCACTGCTGGTGATTATGCCAACAATGCCATGGCAGGGCTTAAGGCCATTGATAACCAAGACTCACTATTAAAGTCCTATGAATTATTGGCGCGAGTCTATCAAGCACAGCAGCGATACCCTGAGGCCATTGAGCAATTAACCACTTATTATGAAGGCACCCAAAAGCTGCTTTTCAATCAGCGTGAAGAACAGTTATTTGCCTTAAAAGCCTTGTATGAAGGCCAGCTTCAAGATGAAAAAATTGCCTTATTAACCGCAGAAAATGAACTGAAGGCCGCCACTCTTGATAAAAAAGAGCTACAAGAAAGAATATGGTTGTTAGCTTTGGCTATTTTAGCTATTGGCTTAGTGTTATTAATTAGACGTTACTTTTTAAGTGAAAAGAACATCGATAGCCTGCGAACATCAAATAAAAGTTTGTATAAAGCTTCAAATAACGATCAACTCACAGGACTACACAACCGCCGCTATATCGAGCACTTTATTCATCATGAGCTAACCGCATTTCCGAATGCTTATTATTGTATGTTGATGATTGACTGCGATAACTTTAAAAAAGTGAACGATAATTATGGTCATGATACTGGGGATATCGTGCTCACAGAAATTGCCAAGCGTTTATCGAACAGCATTCGTAAAGGGGATGTATTAGTACGATGGGGCGGTGAAGAGTTTATTATATTATTGCAAGTTGACGAAGCCGACCCCACCTCTCTGGATGAAGTGTTAAGCCGTTTTAATCAGGCTATTAGCACTGAAGCCGTTATAACTCCAGCTGCTGATTTAGTGGTGACAGTATCGATTGGCGCAAGTCGACCGACAACAGCCAAAAGGCTAGTCGAAGAGTGGGATTCAATCCTCAAACTTGCCGATACCGCGTTATACCAAGCTAAACAAGCTGGACGCAATTGCGCGGTTATTGCGGAAAAATAACTTATTCAGGCAAATGCACTTTAAAGGTTTTATCGGCGATAACTTTGCCGTTTAGCTCTAGGGTCATGCGCCAGTTGCCGACTTTGTTGTCAATTGGCGCCCAAATACAGTCTCCAAGGTAAAACTTCCAATCGTTTTCTTTGATGTACACTTCACCATCGAAAGGCGCTTGAATATTGCCTTCTGCATCGGGAATATCGGGGTGATAAATACAGTAACCTAACACTTGATTTTTGGCTTTGCGAATACGGGTGACAAAGCCAAATTCAATGTCTATTTCAGCAGGCACATGTACGGTGGCTTTTAAAAATCTTGGCAGTTCATCACTATCAGAATCCCATTGACTGAAAATCCCCGCTTGAATAATACTGACATCTGCTTTTAATTTACTCATATCTTGTAGATCTCTATAGCTAACGCTAGTCCTTTCTTTAATCCTTGCTCAGCTGGCTAATAGCGGCTTGCATTGCAAACTCATAGCCCTGAATGCCTAAGCCGCAAATTACCCCGACCGCTTTATCTGATAAATAAGAATGATGTCTAAAAGGCTCGCGAGCATGAACATTTGAAATATGGACTTCAATAAACGGAATATTCACCCCAAGCAGTGCATCGCGCAGGGCGACACTGGTGTGGGTAAAGGCGGCAGGATTGATCACAATAAACTTGGCATCAGTGGCATGAATCGCATTGATAAGTGCATGTTCGGCATTAGACTGGATATGATCAAAGTCTAATTCGGCACCATGGGCTTGAGACTGACACTTTGCCACAATGGTGTCTAAGTTATCGCTGCCATAAAGGCCTGGCTCACGACGGCCTAATAAATTTAAATTAGGGCCATTAACTAGTAAAATCTTGGCTTTGGGCGTCATGCACTTTCCTTAAAATTGCTACTGATGAGTATTGATAATACCGAATAAGGTTAATTTATCATGTAATTATTGCCATAAGTGGATAAATTTTCATGGCTGTATTAAGGCGAGTTTGAAAACGATTGCAGCTTAATAATCAGATTTGTTTTTTCGTAGCGCTTTCGTAGCGCCGCGCTGCTTTTTGGCATCGACTCTGCGGCGTTGACTGCCTTTAGTTGCTTTGGTGGCAATACGTTTTTTTTGCACTATACCGACACTTTTTACTAGCTCAATAAACTGCTCTAATGCCAGCTGACGATTAAAATCTTGGCTGCGGCTTTGTTGGCATTTTATGATCACTTTACCGCTCTTAGTAATGCGATGATCGGCTTTGGCCAATAGCTTTTGCTGATAAAACTCAGGTAGCGATGACTGACGTATGTCAAAAATAATCTGCGCTGCAGTGGAAACTTTATTAATGTGCTGCCCACCAGCGCCGCTTGAACGGATAAATTGCCATTCAATTTCATTATCTTCGATGCTGACGCTGTTGGTTATCTTGATCATTATATGATTCTACTTTTTACCATTTACTTGGGTCTATTTAAGGGGGCTGATTCGAGTTTATTGTTTGTTACCACTTGAGTTTAACAAACTTTTGTTTAGTACTGCGGATAAGATTTGTTACTATCAATAATTATCTAGAAACTAGGCCACATTGACCGTTTGGAGTTGCTTTATGTTGTGCCAAATCCCCGATATCGCTAAAGGCGTTATTAGCTTATTCGTTAGTGGGCGTTTATCTACCCAAGACTATCGCACTCAACTACAACCTTTAATCACAGACTATCGCGAGCAAACTGGTAAGGTTTTCTTATACATAGAGGCGGACGTGTTACTTGAAGGTTGGGATGTCAGCTCCTTGTCTGGGGGCGATAAAGTGCAATTACCCCATTTTGATGCATTAGTGTTTGTCGGCGGCCCTGACTGGGTTGGTAATGCGGTAAATTTACTCGGCCCTTTTATGCAGGGCGAAGTGGCATGGTTTCCACTTGAACAAAAGCAGCAAGCCATAGCTTGGCTACAACAATAATTATATTTGGTTAATTATCTCAAGGAAGTAGAAAATATGTCAGTGACACAATCATATTCAAAAATCGCCGCTGTATTAAGCGCAGGTTTATTAATTATCGGTCTAAGTGCCTGTTCACCAGAAGTAGGCAGTGAGGCGTGGTGTAAGCAAATGAAAGAAAAACCTAGCGGTGATTGGACTGCTAATGAAGCGGCTGATTATGCGAAGCATTGTGTATTTTAATTGATTTTTTAGCATGATAATTTGTGATCTAAGTATTGCTTGATGAATTTAATGGTCGCGAGTGGTGAACTTTCAGTTACACTCGCAGTCATATTTACCGATTCAGTTACACAACTTAATCGCTAAGATTTAATCACTCAGAACCACTAAGGTACGCTTTGCACTCATTGGTCGTTATTCAAAAATATGCCAAGTATATGATCGCCGTTATGTTACTGCAGTTTTTCAGTACTAACTTTGGCGGGCATCAACTGCATCTTGGAGAAAGCGAACAAGAAGACGTAAATCATTCACATTTGGTTTTTTCTGCCCCAGTAGATATTTGTGATAAGAATGATGTTGATAGTTTATTTGCCGTAGCAGACCATCAACATGCGACCAATGATAATACTCAAAACCAAAGCTATGAGCTTTGTTTAGATTGTCAGTGTCACGGTGGTTCAGCCACTGCCATTGGCATTGTGGCTAATCTGCTGCCAAGTATTCCCTTTTCTGAATCACCAAAAACCTTCATTGAAGATTACTTACCGCCTGAATCTCGTCTAAGTTACCGCCCCCCTATCGCATAAATCCTTTTTGATTTTTATGTGATTAATATTATTTCTCACCATTATCTAATTTGTATCAATTCAGCTCAGTAGTGCCATCTAGTCTTTATTGGCTAAATGAGAAACTGTGTATGTGTCTGTCGCTTTTAGCAGTACTAACACACTGAACTTAGATAATTTTTTACTGAAAAATATTAATCGTAAATTTGACAATAGCGTTTCAGTTAATACTGAAATCTAGGATTTATGATGAGAAAAACCCTCATTGCGACTGCAATTGCGATACCGCTATTTGCAGCTAACGCGCATAGTTCGACACCTGATGTCGACAAAAATATTGGCTCTAATGGGAGTCTCGCGGCACTAACGCAATCACAAACAGCAGTTCATTCAAGTGTGAATGTGTGGCTCCCCGAGTTAATGACGCAATTTGAGCAACTGCCTGAGGTGAGAGCCCAGAAAGTGTTGATGAAGCAAACTAAGCTGGCGTTAACTTCGGCAGATAATGCCATTTATAATCCAGAGCTTGGCTTGGATTATCAAAACGCCCCCGGTGATGACACTTACTCAATCGCAGTGAGTCAAACCATTGATTGGAGTGATAAACGCGGTGAAGCGGTTCGAGTGGCACAGTTAGAATCTGAAATGGTGCTAGCGTCAATTGAACTTAACCGCAGTCAGTTATTATCGCAGCAGTTACTGGCATTGGCTAACCTACAACAGAATCAGAAATTGTTGGCATTTAATCAGCAGCAATTTGATTCAGCCCAAAGGCAATTAGCGCTTGCTAAACAGCGTGCTGAAGTGGGCGATATCTCAATGGTTGAGCTGCAACTGATGCAATTGGATGTGGCCAATAATGCTGCTGACTTAGCGATTGCAGAGCAAGAAATGCTCAACGCAGAAACTGCCGTTTATGGCCTATTAGGGCCAATATTATTTTCAAACCCATCTCAATCTGCTGAAGTCATGACCCATAATTTACTGAATATTGACTACCTTGCCTTAGCTAAAATTCCGAGTTTTCAATCGGTATCGCCGCAATTGCCAGCATTAAAAAGTGCTTATCAACAAGTGATGCTCACCAAGCTGACAGTAAACCAAATGAAAGCTGATCTCGCTGAAGACCCAAGCATTAGCTTAAGTGCTGAGCGCGAAGGCAGTGACAATAAGTTTGCTGTTGGTGTCTCAATTCCATTGCAAATTCGCAATAACTACAGTGATGCAATCGCCACCGCCAGCGAAGATATTAGCATCGCAGAGCAAGCTTATTTAGTGGAAGAGCGACTCATGCAGCAGCAATGGATGCAATTTAATCGAGCGGTGCCGCGGTTGTTACAACGATATCAGCAGTGGGAGGATTTGGTGCAAAAATCAGGTCAGGCTGCATCCTCTGCTTTATCGACGCAATGGCGTAGTGGCGATATTGCCACCAGCGACTATTTGCAAAGTCAGCAGCAAATGAGCAGTAGCTACATTGCCGGCTTAAGGCTGGAGGCAAGCTTGTATGAAAATTGGCTTGCTTGGATGGGCAATAGTGGTCAGCTTGAGCAAATATTGCGTGAGCAATTGACCTCAAGGGATATGACCCAATCACTAAAAATAGCCAATTAAACCCACTATATTAGTTACTGAATATTAAGCATTCTTATGTTGTTGATTGACGTTTATGAACCGATAAACAGTCGCAAATGAACGCTATCGCAAAGCGTTATCAATAACCGCTTTTATATCAGTAAACCCCCGCAATAACTGCGGGACACATAGGTAATAAAGATGAAAAATATGCAACTAAATCCTTCTACACAGGCGATTTATCAATTTAAATCGGATGACATAAGTGCGACCTACTCAAACCGTCTCAAAGGTGGTTTTTTAAGAAGTATTAGCTTTGGGTTATTGATGGCTGTGACTGTTGGTATGGCTGTTGGTATGAGCGGATGTGTTTACGCTAATACGGATGCTGCACAGGCAAATATCCACAGCAGTGAAGAGCATGCTGCAGAAGCTCATGTGACAGAAGAGCAGGCTCCTGAAAATAATGAACCCCAAGATGAAAAAGGCGTAACTGAGACAGCTGCAGCTCTAGTCGAAAAAAGTAATGACACAGTCGATGATCACAGTGATGAAGCGCTGGTATTAAGCGAACAGCAACAACAACTTGCTGGTATTAATGTTGTCAGCCTCAGTGCTGGCACGTTTAATTTAGATGATGTTGCTACTGCCACATTGATTGTCGATCGCGATCGCACCATGACCATAGCGCCGCAATTAGATGTCAGAGTATTAAAGCGCCACGTCGTACCGGGGCAAGAAGTGACTCTAGGACAAGTACTGTTGACCTTAGGGGGGGTCGCAGTTGCGCAAGCTCAGGCTGATTATATTACAGCGGCCGCTGAGTTGAGCCGAGTAAATCGCATGAATAAGAATACCGTAACGGCCAGTCGGCGCTTACTGGCTCAAGTTCAAGCCGAGTTAACCCGAGCAAACCTTGAAGCAATTAAAATGTCGCCTGAACAGATAGTGGCGTTAACTTCAAAGCCGAGTGAAATAGGTAGTTTCAAATTACTGGCACCCATTAGTGGCCGTGTTCAACAAGATGTCGCCATGTTAGGGCAAGTATCTGCAGGCGGTGCGCCATTAATGCAGTTAACTGATGAGTCGCACTTATGGGTTGAAGCGCAACTGTCAGCTATACAAGCTGATGGTATTGAATCTGGCGATAAAGCCATGGTAAAGGTGGGCAAGGTCTCGATTGAAGGCACGATTATTGGTCGTTCGCATGAACTCAACCCGATTACACGTACCGAGCAAGTGCTTGTCAGTATCAATAATACTGAGTACGGCTTGCATGCAGGGCAATTTGCCGAATTATATTTACCTAATGCGCTTAATGGCGGTGTGGTGTTACCCGACGCAGCACTAACTCGCGGCGGTGATGGAGATTGGCAGGTGTTTATTCAAGTTGAGGATGGCTTTGAAGCGGTAGAAGTTGAAGTCGTTGAACGTCAACGTGGCATGAACATGGTTACCGGACTGGCACCAAACAGTCAGGTAGTGATTAGCGGTGCTTTCCTGTTGGCATCTGAATTGGCGAAAGCCGGTTTTGATATCCACAACCACTAGGAAGGAATAAGCCATGTTAGCTAAATTGATAGAGTCTGCCATCCGTAACCGATTGCTTGTCGGCTTAGCCTTGCTATGTATCGCTGTAGCCAGTGCGTTTATGTTACCCAAACTCAATCTCGATGCTTTTCCGGATGTCACCAATGTACAAGTCACTGTCAATACCGCGGCTGAAGGTTTGGCGGCAGAAGAAGTTGAAAAACTGATCAGTTACCCGGTTGAATCGGCAATGTATGCCTTGCCTGCAGTGACTGAAGTGAGGTCATTATCTCGCACCGGTTTGTCGATAGTGACAGTGGTATTTGCTGAAGGCACCGATATTTACTTTGCTCGTCAGCAAGTGTTTGAACAACTGCAAGCTGCCCGTGAAATGATCCCAGACGGCGTCGGGGTGCCAGAAATTGGCCCTAATACGTCAGGGCTAGGGCAGATATATCAATATATTTTGCGTGCAACACCAGAGTCAGGTGTCGACGCTGCAGAGCTTCGTAGTCTTAATGATTACTTAGTCAAATTGATCATGATGCCAGTGAGTGGTGTCACTGAAGTGTTATCTTTTGGCGGTGATGTTCGTCAATATCAAGTACAAATTGATCCCAATAAATTGCTCAGTTATGGCCTGACAATGCAGCAAGTCACCGATGCATTAGAAAGCAATAACCGTAATGCGGGCGGCTGGTTTATGGATCAAGGTCAGGAACAGCTAGTTGTTCGTGGCTACGGTTTATTGCCTGCTGGTGATGCAGGGCTTAAAGCCATTGGCCAAATTTCATTAACCGAAGTCAGCGGCACGCCTGTACGGGTAGCAGATATTGCGACAGTGGCTTATGGCAGTGAAATTCGTGTTGGCGCCGTGACTATGACTAGAAAGCAAGATGATAAAGTCGAAGTCTTGGGTGAAGTGGTCGCGGGTGTCGTACTTAAGCGCATGGGCGCAAATACTAAAGCGACCATTGATGATATCAGTGACAGAGTGGCCTTAATTGAACAATCGCTACCGGAAGGCGTATCGTTTGAGGTGTTTTACGATCAATCTGATCTGGTTAAACAAGCAGTGACGACCGTGGTGAATGCTTTATTAATGGCATTTTTCTTTATTGTCATCATCTTAGCGTTATTTCTAGTCAACATCAGAGCGACCTTACTGGTATTACTGTCTATCCCGATCTCTATTGGTATGGCACTACTTATCATGTCGTATTACGGCATGTCTGCTAACTTGATGTCTTTGGGCGGTTTAGCTGTTGCCATCGGGATGTTAGTTGATGGCTCAGTGGTGATGGTTGAGAATATTTTCAAGCATTTAACCAGAAAGGAAGGCACCTTAGCGGATGGATCAAATACTGATTCCAAAACGACTGACTTAACATCTACCGTTGCCAAAGTGATGAAAGCAGCTAAAGAAGTATGTAGCCCAATCTTCTTTGCTACTGCGATTATCATTGTGGTATTTGCTCCGTTATTTGCACTTGAGGGGGTAGAAGGTAAATTATTCCAGCCAATGGCGGTAAGTATCATTCTGGCGATGATTTCAGCCTTGTTAGTGGCATTAATAGCCGTACCCGCGATGGCGGTATATCTATTTAATCGTGGCGTTACCATCAAAAAAAGCGTGGTTTTAGCGCCGATTGAAGCAGGTTACCGTAAATTACTCGCATCAATCATGAATCGTCCAGTGACAGTGATGGGCACCGCCGTGGTGTTGTTTATTGCCAGCATGATGTTAGTGCCACGTTTAGGCACAGAGTTTGTCCCTGAACTTGAAGAAGGCACCATCAACTTACGTGTCACGCTTGCGCCAACGGCAAGTCTAGGGACATCGCTCGACATTGCTCCTAAAATTGAAGCCATGCTAATGGACTTTCCTGAGGTGGAATATGCGCTAAGTCGTATTGGCGCACCTGAGCTAGGCGGCGATCCTGAACCAGTGAGTAACATTGAAATATACATTGGCTTAAAGCCCGTCAGTGAATGGCAAAGCGCCAGCGATCGCTTTGAGCTACAACATTTGATGGAAGAAAAGCTGAGTATCTTCCCTGGATTATTGTTTACTTTCTCACAGCCTATTGCCACCCGCGTTGATGAATTATTGTCAGGGGTTAAAGCGCAATTAGCCATTAAGATTTTTGGTCCAGATTTAGATGTGCTATCTGAAAAAGGTCAACAACTTACTGAGCTTGTCAGTGCTATTCCTGGCGCTGTAGATGTATCACTTGAGCAAGTCAGTGGTGAAGCGCAATTGGTTATTAGGCCACTTCGCGATCAACTGGCTCGATATGGGTTAAGTGTCGATCAAGTGATGAACCTTGTTAGCCAAGGTATTGGTGGTGTGAGTGCTGGCCAAGTGATTGATGGTAATGCACGCTACGATATTAACGTACGTTTAGCGAAAGAGTACCGTAGCTCACCTGATGTATTAGGTAATTTGATCATGATGGGCGTAAATGGCACCCAAGTGAGATTAGGGGAAGTGGCTGAAGTGGGCGTTGAAATGGCGCCACCGAATATTCGCCGTGATGATGTGCAAAGACGTGTTGTGGTACAAGCAAACGTTTCGGGTCGTGATATGGGTTCAGTGGTTAATGATATCTATGCCATTGTGCCGCAAGCTGAATTGCCTGCAGGCTATACCGTTGTCGTTGGCGGTCAATATGAAAACCAACAACGCGCGCAACAAAAATTGATGTTAGTGGTGCCAATATCAATTGGCCTAATTGCCTTGTTATTGTTTTTCTCCTTTGGCTCGATCAAACAAGTCGCCTTGATTATGGCTAATGTGCCGTTAGCCTTGATTGGTGGTGTAGTAGCGCTTTATGTCACGGGCACTTATCTGTCTGTGCCTAGCTCTATCGGGTTTATCACCTTATTCGGCGTTGCGGTGCTAAACGGGGTGGTGCTGGTGGATTCGATTAACCAACGCCGGTTAACTGTTGAAGCTACTGACGGTGATGAAAGTCTATTTGATAGCGTCTATGAGGGCACTGTTGGTAGATTACGTCCGGTATTAATGACCGCGCTAACCTCTGCTTTAGGCTTAATTCCCATCTTGATCTCATCAGGTGTCGGCAGTGAAATTCAGCAACCCTTAGCGATAGTGATTATCGGCGGACTGTTTAGTTCAACCGCACTGACGCTGTTGGTATTACCGACTATGTATCAGTGGATCTATCGCAGAAAGTAGCCAGCTTTAAGTCAGGTAACAATTTTCCTGTATGGGTGTGAGTACTGTAACTACCAGTGTAGTTGCAGTGCTCCGGCTTCTCTATTGGTGATTAATCATCATCAATAAGGCGTTTATAAGCTCACTGAATCGACAAAACTGTCTCGTTTTAATTCATATATTTGGGTTGAACAAATATAAGTTTGCGTATTTGTTACTTTGACTAAGGCAGGGTAAAGTGGAAGGGAATAATCTATTTCGTTAAGGGAAGTAATGAAAAAAGTAATTATGCTAGCGTCATTGGTCGCACTTTGTGGCTGCAGTGCTGATAAGCCTCAAGAAGTGGAAATTAACTCAGCCGCTAATTCTGCCATTAACTCAGCCGCTAACTCGGACATTAATTCAGACATGAACAAGGCTAGTAACAAGAGTACCAGTAAGGAAAGTGAGGCAAACCCCGCGACGTTAAATGCTGTCGATACAGTAAGCCTGACAGAACCCCTGACTGCCAACATTGAAACTGAAAAACAGAAAAAGATCAACGCTTTATCTACAGCTCAAACTTCTGCAGCAGGTGAGCCATCTCAGTATTCTGTGGCAATCAATAATGAAAAATTTATTACGGATAATGTGGTTATCAAAACCGGTCAGTCACTGTTTAATATGCAAATGAATGACTACGGCGTTGTGAAAGGCTCTTTTGTTATTATCTCAACTGTCACTCCGCAGTGGCTTGAAAGCGACTTTTCTATAGATAACATAGCTAAAGAAACCTATCGACTTGCTCCCCATTCTGCTGATGAAGATTTGTATGCTTGGTATAAACAGTTAGCCAAAGATGTGCGATTTAGCGTGGTTGAGTTAGAGGTCGACTATAGTGGCAAAGCTCATGTTCCGGAGTTTTAAATGCTAATTTTTAAATACGAGTTTTAAAATACGACAGTAAATAAGATTTTAAATCAGCGAACAAATAAAAAAGCCACAACAAGTTGTTGTGGCTTTTAGCATTTATTAATCCTTATTTACGGCGACGAAGCGCTGCAAATGGTAATAATATCAATCCTAACCAACCCATAGAGCCACCACCAAAAGGTGATTTAGCTTTTGGGGTCTCTGTTACAACTGGAATGTCACTAACCGTCACAGATATAGGTGTTACTACATCAGCTACACCATCATTTACAGTCAATGTAAACTCAAGTGTTTCAGAACCAGAGTCAATTAATGGTGCTGTAAAGCTTAATTCAGCCGTATCTGTAGTGGTGAATGTTACTGCAGTACCAGCGGTTTGTTCCCACACATAGGTTAAAGTATCTGCAGCATTAGCATCAATTGCTGTCGCAGTGAAGGTCACTTCTTCACCTTCATTAACTTCTGCGGCATTTGCCATGACCGAGACGCTTGGTAAACGGTTTTCACACGCGTAAGTGTCACCTGCGACTACATCTGAGAAAATGCTCGTTTGGATATTGCTAAAGGTTATATCATCAATATACCAACCTGCAGCAAATCCTGAGAATGGGTCAGGGACAACGGCTGAGTCAGTGGCTACGCGGAATCTAAACTGTACTTGGTTACCGTTGAGTGATTCACCAAAGTTAATGGTTTCAAAACCCCAGTTTATACCTGAGTACATGTCACGGTCAGCAATAGCTGCTTCTGTATATTCAAGGCCAGTATCCGTATAACCGTCGCCTTCAAATGTGGCGCCAGCCTCGATAACATCTACCCAGTCACCACCATTGATACTGACTTCAACTACTGCGCCATCGAAACCTTCTTCTAAATTATATAAATGCCAGAAACTAACGGTGTAATCCCCTGCGAAACCCACAGTCATTGGGCGAGTTTCATAGGCGACATCTGAAGTAAAGCTATTGCCTGTTGCTGAGATGAGCCCATCGAACTCATCCCATTGATCTAAACCGAAAGTGCCACCAGCCATATCACCGCCAGCCATCACATTCTCGCTAAAGTCATTCAACCTAGAAAGGGTGTTAAGATCTTCGTATTGCTCTGTACCCGTTAACTCGCGAGTTTCGAAGTCGACGTTAACCGTTGTTGATAGCATATATTCATCAGCTTCAGCTCCCTCGGCAACATCAGGTACAAATTTCAGTACTAGCTCTTCGCCTGTTCCTGCGTTATCTAGGGTAAATTCTAATGGTGAACTGGTTGCTGAGCCAAATAGCGCAATATCATCAAAGCTAATAACTCCTTCATTGGCGAAGGTGACAGTATGATCACTTTCAACCATAACAGTCCCTGTCAGGCCTGCTAATGCTTCAGTACCATTATTCTGAATAGTGAAGCTAATGGTGCCAGTTTCACCCTTATCAAGAATGTTATCGCTTGAACAATATCCTGACATCAAGCCTTCGTAGTTGGCATTGAGCATGTGTTCACTTACTGCGTAAGTGGCTAACTCAGTTTCATATGACTCAACAACACCTGCGTGGTCGGTGGAGAAACGGCTTGGTGACTTCGCGCCGACACCCATTCCGCGTCTAGCGAAAGCGGCTAAGATCACTTTATAATCTTCAATATCGTTAGCATAGGCTGCAGCAAGGAGTGCATCACGACCTTCGGTAAAGGTTGGCGCCATTGGCATCATTTTATAACCGGCAACTAAGTAGTCTTTCATCAAGCTCTTAGCTTCGTCGAAGGTATGACGTTCATCGTTAACTAAGCCGATAAATGAATCCCACAACATTGCAGCGTAGACAGAGCCCGAACCATGGACTTGTGGATTTCTTTCAACATAAGCAAATGTCGATGGGTTAATGTCCATATTAGTTGAATATGGGAACTCACGGATACCGTTTACAAAGCTTGCTACATAAGTAGTATCGCCATATGCGCCAGCGTAATCCTCGTTACCTGCTACTAAGTTATCTGCAGCATCTGAGCCAAATAATAATGCATGGAAGTCACCAAAACCTTCACCCATAGAACGTGCTTGATTACTGCTTAAACCCGAACCATTACCGACTAAACGGTTACTGATGTAGTGCCCCCACTCATGGGCAACAATGGCGTTATCCCAAGAACTGTCTTTAAAGTTACGGGTTAGGTCATTCTTGAACATTTCAATAGAAACAGTTTCATTTGCATCTAAAAGCGCATATATAGCAGCGCCGTCACTGAAGTTAATACCCATGCTTGGAATTGTGACTGTATCGTCAGCTCCGCCCATTGGTGCAGGGGTACCATCATCGATGTTGTTGGCAATAATCACCGCCACTGCGCCAGCGTCTTGGGCATTTTTAACTTTCACGGTGAAGTTACATGCGCCGCGGTCAATAATGGCAATTTTACCAGCAATATCAGCGCCATTCACAGAAGCTTCACAGCCATCTCTAATTGGGTCAACACCATCTTCAATACGAACTAAATCGCCCGAGATCTCATAAACATCGGCACCAAAACTTGAAAATTGGACAATGTCTAATAAACCCAATGCAGCGTGAGAAGTGATGGTTAAACCATAATCAACGCCGTTTTCAGCTTGAGTGGTTTCCCATAAATACATCTGCATGCGTGGTGACGCACCATCAGCAGGGGTCGACATGTTAGCGTTATCAAAGCCTGAGTTATCTTGTACTTCTACATTGAGCGGATCGCCTTCAATACCACCTCGATCATAGTTTACAGCTTGGGCATTACCTGCTGCTTCATCAAAACCATGATCATAATAATCATTGTGTAAGTAGTTGTTCATGTAGAACAAATTAACAATAGCGGCTTTGCGGTTGTTTATTGAGTACTCAGGTTCATTGACATTGTATACATAATCAAATGTGTTAGCGCTGGTGGTTTCTGCTTGGTAATCACCATTGGTGAAGCCTTGAGGTGCTACAGCATCAACATAGGCATTCACATTGTTACCTGAGGTAGTTGTTGCATCATCTGCTAACCAAGGGTCCATTGTGCTAATTGGCCCGTGGCTTAAACCTACTAATGGTGCATCTAAGTAAGGTGCGGTTAGATAAGCGTCAACATCGCTGCCTTCTGGAGCTGGCATCACATTGCCGTGTGGGCTATCCCAAGGCTTGCCGTCAGCATCAGCGTAGATACGGTAATCAAAATCAGCGGCATGACTGGTTAAGTTTTTCGTAAATAGGACTTCACCGGTTTTAGCTGAAATGACGTAGCTGAAATACTCAGACTCACGGCTATCCACAGAGCCTGTTTCAATTTCGACGTAGTGGGCAGCAACTAAGTTGTTTTTATATTCAAAGAATACTTTCTTTGCGCGAGGTTCACCCACCAACACTTTATCATTAGCTGTGTTAGTCACGGCAAATGTTTCATATTTTCCATTCGAAGACTTTGAGGCTAGGGTTATTGCGTTACTGTTGCCACCCATTGCCTTAAATGCAGCGTTTATTGAATTGGCAGCATCACCAAATGCAGAGTCAGTATTCTTTAAAATAGAAGCTGCTGACTTAGTATTGGCTGAAGAACTAAAGTAACCAGAAGAAGCAACAAGGTTTAGTTCTCTGTCCATCATGACATTGAATTCACTGTTAAATACTTCAACACCGGCAATTTCTTGCTTATATTTAGCAATAATCGGGCCGCGACCCATATCATGAGTATTTGCTAGAGCCGCTTGAGCCAGTCCTCTTTTAGCTGATGACATACCCGTTAATTGAGCCAAATAAAAATCGGCGGCATAAGCCGTTTTGTTGGCTGTTTTTAGGGCGCCTAAGTTTGGCGTAGACTGATTTTTACCAGCCCATTGGAATGTGGTTTTACCTAGCTGAGCATCAAATTGATTTTTCATACCGCTGACGGTCGCGGCATTTTCAATTTTATTATACTTTTTAACAAGTTGAGCTTTATCAAATGATTTATAGTTTGGTGCCTCGTTCAATTCAGTGCTTAAAGCACTAAATGACATACTTGAAAGAGTTGCACCAATAACGGTGGCTATTGCTGTTTTATTAAAGTTCATGTCTCATCCTTAATCCTTAAAATTTTTACGGCCCCTCTATAAACTGAGGGTGTACAATTTGTAACATAAGATAGGTTTGTGTTAAATAATTGTTTTTTGCGGATTATCGGCTATATGTTTTTTGTGGGATTGGTGACTTGATTTAGATTTGTTACGCACGCACGCATAGTGTTGTTTTAGTTGCAAAAAATACTTTAATGCTCACGGGGTAATAAATCATCTAACATAAATTTTTACTAAAATTTATGTTAAAAAATGGTAGGGTCGGGTTAGTGTAAAGTTTCTATTACTGGAACTAATGGAGCGATAAAGGAGCAGGGTGAGAGCATGAGTGTTTATTTTTTGCTCAAAGCTTTGCAACCAGCCATAAATACCTTCTCAAAATAGTCGATATTCATAGCTGCTATCTTTTGTTTCCGACGAATACTCGCCTTCTTTGTTGTTTCCGCACGCAACATGCTTAACGTTATATGCCTCATGCAGGCCAAATTCTCCGCCGGGATCTTTCAGCTTGCTAAAATGTTGAGAAAATGCGTCGGTACTCATGATTGCTACTCTAGAAAAAGAGAGCATATGATCACAGCTCAACCTTTAGGTCAAATCAGATTTTATTGTTCATAAAACGTTCGCGAACTCCCCATGGATAAAGGAGTCACTTGAAGGTGAATTAACATTGGCAATATTAGCTGGTGTGATGACTAAACTGACTGGCTAACCCAGTTAAGTCGCAAGTATTTTGTTTGTGATACCAATCTCACCGCGGCTAATGAAACTCATCATAAAATTGCTGAAGCAAGGCGCGATTGCCATTAAGTATTAATTTTAAAATTAATATTACCTTCACCTTATAAACTTAATACTAATTAATTATTGAGTTTATTAGTTCTGCTAGCAATTGATTATTAGTTATCTGCTATTTTATTGGTTTGATATATGACGTTCTATTTTTAATGAGTGTATGAATTTCTGTTTTTCTCATTTTTTGATCTGTCAATTAAAATCCTGTCTATTTAAGTTTGAATTAAGCTTTTATTAATGTTTATTTAACACTTGATGGCGTATTTGGTTTCAATGTATTAGTTATTGATTATTTTTTATTTTTTATTGGCGGCTACTTTTTAAAAGATAGATTCATGATTCATTCAAAGGTTTTTTATATAATAGTATTATCAATACCTCAAAAGTAGTATTGCTTTGATGCAAGGTTATTGTATTGGATTAGAACATTGTCACATTAATGATTTAAATAAATGTGAGTTTATATTTCCTGTGATATTACTTATTAAACTTTAATAAGTAAGTATTAAAGTTATAGCAATTGATGAATGCTAATAAATATAAATAAAGTTCCATTTGGAGTGATGATGAAATTACAAAAGCTAGCGCTAGCGGTGATGGTATCTGCAGTTTTTACAGGTACTGCAGTTGCTAAAGATGTTGATCTATACAAGAGTGAAAACTGGCAGCAAACCTTCCCTGAGCAATATAAAACTTGGGCTGAAACTGAGCAAAGTACCCCAGCCAATGGCGAGCTTGACGATCTTTTAGCGGCTAACCCAAACCTTGTTTCGGCTTGGGCGGGTTATGGTTTTGCTAAAGACTATAACCGTGCTCGTGGTCACCATTATGCATTAACAGATATTATTAAAACTCTGCGGGTAGGCCACCCTGTTGTTGGTCATGACGGCAAAGTGGTTGGTGAAGCAATGGCTGCTAGTTGTTGGTCATGTAAAACCCCTGATGTTGCTCGCATGTATGACGAAGTAGGTGAAGGTAAATTCTCTGACAATGCTTGGTCAACTTGGGGTCATGAAATGTCTAACACAATCGGCTGTGCTGATTGTCATGAGTTAGGTAAAGAAGAGCTTAGATTGAGCCGTCCGTATGCCGATCGTGCGATGAAAACAATTGGTAAAGATTTCGCTAAGCAAGATTCAATCATGCAAGCTAGCCAAACATGTGCTCAGTGTCATGTTGAATACTATTTTGATGGCACTGATAGCAAAAAAGTGAAATACCCAATGGATTACTGGGTACCAGGCGTTGAAACAGATTACAAAAAGTTTGTTAATTACACAGGTACTGACGGTTTATATGTAGGTTTTGCTGCTGAAGCACAACTTGCGTATTTTGACCAACGCGGCTTTAAAGATTGGACCAACGCAGTATCTGGTGCGCCAATGATTAAAGCGCAGCATCCAGAATTTGAAAACATGTTAGATAGAACAGAACATGCAATGGATGACCATTTAGAGTTTGGTTGTACCACTTGTCATATGCCGAAAGCGACTAACGCTAAAGGCGCTGAATTCTCTAACCATAAAGTGACTTTTGAAGCTGATAAATTGCCAGCAGACTGTCAATCTTGTCATGAAGCCGGTGACTTTAAAGAGATCCTTGATGAGCGTAAAGCTGAGATCACTAAGTTACGTTTCGATGCTAATGGCACCGACCCACGGTTAACTGAAGTACACTTTAAAGCACAAGCTATTTGGGCTGCTAATGGCATTAAAGGCCTAGAAGCTGGTCAAACTATTCCACAAGCAAAAGGCAACTATGAAGCTGCACTTAAAGCGAAAACACCATTAGCCGGTGAAATGAATAGCTTACTGACTAAAGTCAGAAATGCGCAATGGTTCTGGGATAGTGCAACAGCATCTCACGGTATTCATGCGCATAACCCGACTGAAGCAGTACGTTTGCTTAAAAAATCTAATAGCATTTTAGATGCAGCATTGACTGAAGCTAATGCATTACTAGCCAAGTACGCACCTAGCTACAAGTATGATGCGACTAAGTACGACACTAAAGCGAAGGTACAACCTTTAGTGGGTCTTGACTTAGAAGCAATGCAAGCGTCTAAAGAAATATTCTTAGATAAGCGCGTTAAAAAAGAATGGCCAGCAGAGCTTAAGTAAGCTCGCTAGTTGATTGAAATGAAATAGACTTTCCATACTGTTTATTTAAATTCAATCACAGTACAGATAGCCATTAAAACCAATGCCAGTCGATGTAAATCGACTGGCATTTTTGTTTTGATTTACATCACTTTATTGTCGCTTAAGCTGCATTTTCACTTACTGGCATGTTGGCCATAGTCTCCATTCACGAATATAGCTGTTCAAAAAAACTGCAAATAAGGTGTTGCTTAATTAGGATTACGATTGTAATCTTAATTGGAGATTACAACCGTAATCCTAATGTTTGAAGCAAACTTTATTGAAAGAAGCAGTATTTCAAACATCTTTTATCCAACACTGCATTGAAAAAACAGTATTGAAAAAATAGCATCGAAAACAAATAGCATTGGAAGTAAACGATGAAAGACATCAGCAATAGCGAACTATTAGTCCTTAAACAACTTTGGCAACGGGCACCTTTAACATCAACTGAAGTGGTTGATGCTCTGGCATTAAGTCATGACATGCATGAAAAAACCGTTAAAACCTTAATTAACCGCTTAGTAAAAAAGCAGGCGATTAGTTTTGAGAAGCAAGGTCGGGTTTACCATTATTCACCATTGATTGTTGAGCATGACTACACAGCTAAAGAGTCCGAATCATTTGTTGAACGTATGTTCTCTGGCAAGTTAACCCCTTTAGTGGCGGGTTTTGCAAAGAACAATAAGTTATCAGCTGAAGATGTTGCTGAATTAA
Source organism: Shewanella sp. 4_MG-2023 (assembly GCF_030548015.1). Classification (NCBI taxonomy): domain Bacteria; kingdom Pseudomonadati; phylum Pseudomonadota; class Gammaproteobacteria; order Alteromonadales; family Shewanellaceae; genus Shewanella; species Shewanella sp. 4_MG-2023. Next base: position 33,405 of record NZ_JAUORL010000024.1, on the reverse strand, counting down.
AGTCATTACTTGATGATTGGCAGCAGGAGCAAAAATGATGCTGAATTGGTTTATGGAACAAACCGTAATATTAACGCTATTTTGTTTACCGATGATGGTGTTTCATCGGGTTATTTTGGCAAAAATCGGTGCCCATTATACTTATGTGTTATGGAGTTCAGTGCCGATACTATTGCTAATTTCAGTAGGTCAGCTGTGGTTTCCTGAGGGCTTTATGCACCTAAAGCTTTCATGGTTGTCATTGCCTGAGCCTGCTGCAGTCATGCAGCATTATCAAGTGCTTGCCACTGATACTATCAAGCTATCTTCTATGCTCATTAGCTCACTGTATCTCGACTACTTATACATCGCGATTATGAGCTTGTTATTATTGAGTATGGTGTACCAACAGACTCAATTTAATCCCATTGTGGCCTCAGCGGTTAAAGTCGCTGAAACCAATAAGGGGGTTGATATATTGGCTCATGAATCCGTTCAGTCTCCAATGCTGGTGGGGTTATTGTCACCTTGTATTCTGGTGCCGTTAAATTTCAAATCATTAGATATTAATCAACAGCAAGCAATCATCGCTCATGAAGCGTTCCATCATCAGCGTAAAGACTTATGGTGCAATGTCATTGGTTGTAGCGTGCTATTGATGTTCTGGTTTAATCCGTTGATGTGGTTTGCTTACAGGCGTTTTAGACATGACCAAGAGTTGTCGTGTGATGCTCAAGTAACATCAGAAATGGATAAAAATAATAAAATTGCCTATAGCCATGCGCTATTGGCCTACTCGCAACATGTTCCTTTGAGCATGTTACACACTCACTATGGAGATAAAACCATCTTAAAAGAAAGGATTATACAGATGAAAAAACAGCACGGAAAAAACACACTCGTCATCATGGGGATCACCCTAGCATTAGGTATCAGTGGATTAATAATAAACCAGCAAGTTCATGCCGGTTCACAAGCTAAGCAAGCGGAGACACATGTTGTCCCTACAATGCGTATAGACCCTATTTATCCTGCTAAAGCGGCAACTGCAGGGCTCAATGGCTATGTGCAACTGGAGTTTGATATTAGTCAATCCGGTAAAGTGTCGAATGTTGCAGTGATTAAGTCATCTCCTACAGGTGTATTTGACCAATCAGCTAAAGATGCCTTATCACAATGGGTTTATAACGAATCAGAAAATGGCGTTAAAAATGCACAAGTGCAGCTTGATTTTGTCATCCATGAGCCTGCTGCAGATGTAGAGCGCATTAAAGTGAACTAATGATAAGTGTCAGCAATACTCGTTTTTTTGAGTATTAACTGAGAGGTTTAGCTTGATCACCTAAACCTGAATTGATCATAAATTAGCATGTGATATATAGGTTGTTGGTTAAGATAAGGCTTATTTATTATCCCCATCATGATGGCTTACACTGATTTACTTAACCCTGATGCCGGTTTAATGGCGTTTACGTTTGCCATAGTGCAAACCGCGACCTTTATTGTCGTGATAGCCATTTCGATAGAAGGTTATCTATTACGACCGCTTAAACCGATTGAGCGAGTGCTGGCAATAGCCGTGGTACCTTGGGTATTGTTTAACCCGTTAAGTACTGGCTTTGTGGGCGTATTAGTGATTTTAGGTCTGATTGGCGTGCAGTGGAAAACACGTGCTGTGGTAGCGGCTTAAATCGAAATAATAGCGAACCAGTTTATTCTAAAATACTGTTATTAAGCAGTATTTTTAGGCTATTTTAATAAATCGGTTTGTTGTGTATCTTGCGTTTAATTTTCATTCCAACCTCAAATCTGCTTAGGCTAGTAACAATTGTCTAATTGAATGATGACTATATTGATAATTCAATTATTAATGATAAAACGTCACTTATTCAACTCAAAAAACAGACTTTTTCAACTCCAAAAAACACACCACAAGACACCTAGGTAAAATAATTGTTAATAATGTGACAATAAAAAGTAACTCAAACCGCTCAGTAAGTCTCTGTTTTTATTATCTATTAATATTTATATCATATTAGTGAAATTTCACTGTCATTTTAACGCAGTCTTTTTGTCATTTTTGCGGGTTAGTTTGTCGTCCATTGAAACAACTTAACTCGCTTACACCCGTCTTCGGAGATGACAATGGAACTGAAAAAAATGTTTAAACTTAGTGCTGTATCAGCTGCGCTTTCTGCAACCTTATTACTTGCGGGCTGTGGTGGCGATATCAATATTGATACGGGTTCACAAGAGCCGACTAACCCTACAAATCCAACGGATCCAACCACACCGACTGAAACGGACCAACAACTTGCTTACGGCGGCTTTGCAGAAAAAAGCACTACGATAGCGGCTATCGATGGTAAAGAAGTGTGGGTGTTAACAGGCACACTGGCACCTTCTACTGCAGCTTCAACAGTAAAGGTAGGTGGTCAAGATGGCGCGAACATCATTTTAGGAAACGATGTGGTGTGGATGCTTGATGGTGCAGTTATCGCTGGCGGCGATAAAGCTGACTCGGTTGAATTATCAATTATGGCTGGCACTAAAATTATTGGTGGTAGCGAGTCTTATTTAGTCATTAGCCGTGATTCAAAAATTATGGCCGAAGGCACAGCTGACGCGCCAATCGTATTTACTTCCCTTGAAGCGGCGCTAGGCCAAACTGGCGAAGCGGGTCAATGGGGCGGCTTAGTAGTTTTAGGTAACGCACCTGTTAACTCATGCCCTGATTTAACCAGTTGTGATGCTGCATTTGAAGTGGGTAACCACAACTACGGTGGTGATAACACTGAAGATAACTCAGGTGTTATTCAGTATGTTCGGGTTGAGTTTGGTGGCTTTAAAATCAACGACACCCAAGAAATGAACGGTATTAGTTTCGCGGCAGTTGGCGCAGGTACAACTGTTGATCATATCCAAATTCATAAAAATAACGATGACGGTGTTGAGTTTTGGGGCGGTAACGTTTCGCTTTCACATGTGGTGTTAACTGAAAACTTTGATGACTCTCTAGATTGGACTAACGGTTGGCAAGGTAGTGCCCAGCACGTTTATATCCGTCAAGAGGATAACGGTTCAAACCGTGGTATCGAAGGTGACAGCAACAGCAGCGCTGATGCTGAACCACAGTCTATGCCTACATTAGCTAACTTCACCATTCAAGTGGCTAACGGCACTAACAGTGGTGGTGATGACGCTGAAGGTATTTTACTGCGCAAAGGCACGGCTGTTAACGCATACAACATGCTGGTTAAAGGCGATGTTGATTCTGGCGAATGTTTAGAAATCAATGACGACAATACAGTTGATACCGCTGAAGCTGGCAACTTAAACATGCAAAACAGCTTAATCGATTGTGTTGAGCCGTTTAAGAGTGCCAAGGTTGATGCTGATAAAGGTTACACCAAAGCTTACGACGTTGAAGCTTGGTTTATGGCCCAAGAAGGTAACTTAGCCGGTGCTGCAGATTTATCAGGGTATATGCCTAATTCATCTTCTGTTGCTTTAACTGGCGGCGCAGCTGATTTAGCTAACATGGATGACCGTTTAGATGATGCCCAATATATCGGCGCATTTAATGGCAGCACTGACTGGACGGAAGGCTGGACCACGGCCATTCATGAAGATGCAGCGCCTGCACCAACTGAATTACCAGTTTTAACATCTTGCCCTGTAGGCACAACTTCAGAAGATGTGGTTGCAGGCCTTTATAAAGATGACAGCGTGACTTTAGTCTGTTCAATCGAAGGTAACATCACCACCAATACAACACTGCTTGCTGGTCAAAACGTGATGTACAAAGTAGATGGCGGCGCGGTGATTGTAGGTGGTGATAACGCAGACTCTGCAACACTGGCAATTCAAGCGGGTACGCAATTATTTGCGACCGACAACAGCTACATCGCCATTAGCCGTGGCTCTAAAATCATGGCCCAAGGCAGTGCTGAGCATCCAATCGTTATGACCTCTCAGCAAGATGTAATAGCTGGCGCAGAAGGTGAGCGTGGTCAGTGGGGCGGTTTAGTTATTCTGGGTAATGGCGAAACCAACAAGTGTCCTGATAAAGACAACTGTGATGTGTCATTTGAAGTGGGCGACTTCCCATACGGCGGTAATGACAATGCTGATAACAGCGGTCAAATCAGCTATGTGGTAGTCAAATACGCCGGCTTTAAAGTCAATGATACCCAAGAAATGAACGGCATCTCATTTGCGGCAGTGGGCAGTGGAACCCAAGTTGACCATATTCAAGTCCATGCAAATGGCGATGATGGTGTTGAGTTTTGGGGCGGTGCAGTCAATCTTAAATATGTTTACCTAACGGATAACTTTGATGACAGCTTAGATTGGACTAACGGCTGGCAGGGTAAAGCACAGTACGTGTATATCACCCATGAAGATGGTCAAGCTAACCGTGGTATTGAAGGCGATAGTCATAAAGGCACTGACGACACGCCGATTTCAAACCCAACTATCTCTAACGTAACAATTCTTCCTGGTGCTGATATTGAAAATGCCAGTGGCGATAAAGGCGAAGGCATCATTCTTCGTGTTGCTACTCGTGCATCAATTCACAACCTATTGATTCAAGGTCGCAAAGGTGCAACTTCTGAGACTGAATCAGGTGAGTGTTTAGAACTAGACGGTACTTACGCAGGTCTTGTTACCAACGTTAACGATGAAACATTAGTGATGTCTCACTCTGTTATCGACTGTAACGAGCCATTCAAATACAGCTCTGACAACACAGATACAACCGATGCGGTAGACACGCAGGCCTGGTTCTTAGCTCAAACAGGTAACTCTGCTCAAGAAGTGACGTTAACTAATGGCATGCCTGCTGGCACTGACACTGTGTTATTGGGTACGGGTCTTGATATGAGTACGACTGACACCTTCTTCGAATCAACTGATTATATCGGTGCATTCGATGGCCAAACTGATTGGCGTGAAGGTTGGGCTTTTATTAAATAAAAGCGAGTAGTAAACCTTAGGCATCGGGGAGTGAGTACTCCTCGATGCTGCTTAAAGTCCGATTAGATAATCAAAATAGTTAGTTAAATTTACATTAATTGTCACCGGTGTATCACATCTTAGTGGCGCGACCTGAACTGTGTACAGGATTGAAAAACGTTATGAAAACCAAGCCGAGTTTTATCGCTAATAAGCTAAGCCTAGCTGTTGTTACTGCTATTTCTGCAGCTTCTCTTTTTGCAACACTACCAGCTTACTCGGAAGAGACACCAGCTTATGATCCTGGTGAAGATTTCCCTATTGAAGTGATTGCCGTGACGGGTCGTTTACGCAGTTCAGCCTCTGAAGCGATGGAAGAGCGCCGCGAGCAACCTGCCGTGGTGGATATTATGGGCGCGGACCAAATATCTCGCACCGGCGATAGTGATGCAGCTTCAGCGCTGCGCCGTGTTACCGGACTCACGCTTAAAGATGGCAAGTTCATTTATGTACGTGGTTTAGGTGAGCGCTATTCTAGTACATCATTAAATGGTGCGGTTGTACCATCGCCAGACCCTACCCGTAATGTGGTACCGCTGGATATGTTCCCAGCCTCTATCATTGAATCTTTATCAGTACAAAAATCCAGTTCAGCCAGCACGCCAGCTGCATTTGGCGGTGGTCATGTTGATATTCGTACTAAATCTATTCCTGCAGACTTTTTCTTTAAAGCGTCAATAGGTGGCCGTTATAACACTAATGATAGCGATGACACTTATACCTATAACGGTGGCGGCGATGATTGGACTGGCCAAGATGATGGCACTCGGGCAATGCCAAACAGCATTAACGAGGTGACCAATCAATATGGCGGAATTAGCCCCATTGATATTGTTACTGGTTCAAATGGCACAATTGATTTTGCCAGTGCTCAAGCCATTAACCGTGGTTTAGCCAATGATATGTATCGCGACATGACGGTATTTACTGAAAGTACGGACCCTGGAGTTCGCGGTAATATCGCCATTGGCGATCGTTGGGATATCACTGACGATATTATTTTTGGTGCTATGTCTGCCGTTTCTTATAAGCAGCAAGCTGAAAACTATACCAAACGTGAAGTCGAGCTAGATGGTGATGAGAACAAGGTACAAATCGAAAACTCAAAAGACGTCATGGGTACCGATTCAATAGTACAAATGTCAGGTATGCTTAATTTAGGTTTAGAAATTGGTTACGACCATAAAATTCAAACTTTCTCGACTTATTTACGTGATACATCTGATGATGTGTCAGTGGCCATCGAAGAAACCATCGATACCATCGCCGAGCCTAATGCATTGCAGGTTTATGATATTGCTTATGAAGAACGTAACCTTATCAGTAACCAAATTCAAGGTGAGCATTTCTTTGAATATCTGTGGGATTTAGAAGCCAACTGGATGTATTCAAACGCCAGATCAAAGCGCTATGCACCGAGCGAATTATCTTACACTTACAATGTAATACTTGATGATGCTGATAGCATTACTAGCCGTAACTTAAATACCCAAGATGCGCCTAAATATGTTTATAGCCGCCTTGATGATAATACCGAAAACTACAAATTTGATTTAACCCTACCCTTTGAGTTTGGCATGAAAGTGCTAAAAATCAGTGGTGGTTATGAGTACTTTGAACGTACCCGTGAAAGCTATGCCACGCGATTGGGATTTGATGTCGGCTTAAGCCCAACAGACCCCAATGGCGATATTCTAGCGGGTGACTTTGACAATATATTTTCTGATGACAACATTGCCAATGACACGCTTGATTTAGAATTAAAAGACGCCTCAACCGACACCGAAGATTATGTCGCCGCTGAAATGATAGACGCCGGTTTTGTCAATTTTGATGTGGATTTTGATGATGTATGGCGCTTAACCGCAGGTGTGCGTTATGAAGATTTTCGCCGCGTGACATTGCCATTAACCCCAGATGGTGAGATTTCAGATGAAGGTGGTCGTTACGATATTGAAGACTACGCAATTGCAGAAGACGGCTGGTTTCCTTCATTGGCATTAACCTGGAAATCATCAGATGAAAGCCAATGGCGCTTTGGTGCCAGTAAAACCTTGGTTCGCCCAGACTTACGTGAAGTGGCGCCAGTGCGGTTTCAAGACCCAATTACCGGATTTGATTTCTTTGGTAACCCAGAACTTGAAAGCTCAGATATCTATAACCTAGATGTACGCTGGGAATACTACTCAGAAGATGGCGCAAACTTAAGTGTTGGTGGCTTTTATAAAGACGTTGCAGCACCCATAGAAGCGATTCAACGTATCTCAGAAGCGGGTCGTCAGCTTAAGTTTTACAACGCTGAGTCAGGTTATATCTACGGTATCGAAACTGAGTTTTTACATGACTTAGGCTTTATTGGCAGCAATGGTAGTGTTTGGGAAGACTTTTTCGTAGCGGGTAACTTAACCCTAAGTGACTCAGAAATTGAAATTGCCAGTAATGGTGAAATTGACCCAACCAATAATAAGCGCCGCATGACAGGCCATTCTGAGTGGGTTGCCAACATGCAGTTAAGCTTTGATTCGTCTAATGAGTCTCACAGTGCAACCTTAGTGTATAACGTGTTTGGTGAGCGTATTGCTTATGGTGGCCGTGGTGGTTTAGATGATGTGTACGAGCAACCCTTTCACAGCTTAGATTTTAGCTATAGCTTTTTACCTACTGAAAGCTTTGGGGTGAAATTTAAAGTGAAAAATATCCTAGGTGAAACCACCGAATACGACCAACAAGATGTGGTGGTATACGCGAAAGAGCCTGGCACAGAATTCACTCTGCAATTTGATTACCAGTATTAATACTGGAGATTAACAAGAGTGACAACAGGTACTGGTTTTTAGCATTTTTACCTCATCCTTTAAATGCTAAAAGCCAAGTGCACAGTGTGATATCTAGGTGTTTGGAACACGCCAATATCGCACGCTTCTTTATCAGTAAGCGTTATTTAAGACTACGTGACTTAACAAAGAAGTTGGCAGCTTTGCAAAAGGCTGTATGCAGTATGTAAAATAAGCTGTAAAAGTAACAGGCCACTTTCTTTTGGAACAAGAAAGTGGCCTTTTTATTGGCTAGCGCTATTAGTTATAAGCGCTGTGAGTTATAAAATTAGCTCGTTAGCTATGAGCCTTAATAGCAGATCATTCTTCACTGCTGTCGATCAGATTGCTAATCGCTTTTGAGATCAGATCTTTTTTCATGCTAGTGCGAGCGACACCTTGTTCAAACCAAAAACTCATCGGCTGATCAAACCCAATACCATGCATGTAATTGTAAATCGCTTTACGCAGCCCTTCACCTAACATCTCATGATCAGTATCGGTAGGATCGCTAAAATCGACATCATTTTCAGCGAATAAAACTTCAGGGCGATCGCTAAGAGTAATACCAAATTTTTCTGGATTCATACCAACAGGGCTGTGGATCGTGGCCACAAAACGGTGCCAATAGGCAGACTGGAAACAACCTTGCTGCATCATCTGTCGCACCATTTCCAATGAATCCACCGTTTCTTGCTCGGTTTGAGTCGGAAAGCCATACATCAAATATGCGTGCACCATAATACCGGCATCGCTAAAGGCTTTAGTGACTTGGGCAACGCGCTCAACACTGACGCCTTTTTTCATCAGTTTCAATAAACGATCAGACGCCACTTCAAGGCCGCCACTGACCGCGATACAACCAGAGTCGGCTAGCAATTGACAGCGGGCTTGGCTAAAGGTTCTTTCAAAACGGATATTACCCCACCAACTGATCACCACGTTGCGCTCAATTAAGCGTTTTGCAAAGGCAAATAAGGTTTTTGGTGGCAGCGCTTCATCGACAAAATGGAACCCTGTTTGTCCGGTTTCTTCAATGAGTTGCTCAATGCGATCAACCAGAATATCAGCGCCAGCAGTATCGTAGCGATCGATATAGTCCAAACTGACATCACAAAAGCTACATTTACGCCAGTAACAGCCATGGGCGATGGTGAGTTTATTCCAGCGGCCATCACTCCAAATACGGTGCATTGGGTTGAGCATTTCACACAAAGACAGATATTCGCTCAATGGCAAGCCATCGTATATCGGAGCGCCGACTTCCACCTGCGGGATATCGTGGAGTTCTGGGTTTTCATTAAAGTGAACGTAAGGCTCGCCATTGTCATCTTCGGCAAGGAAGTAAGTTCGCACTAAATCATCGACTTCACGTTGGCCTTGAAAGTATTCCAGCAGGGTGATTAACGGGCGTTCGCCGTCATCAAGACAGATAAAGTCGATAAACTCAAATACCCGAGGATCTTTGAGTGCCCGTAGTTCGGTATTGATAAAACCACCGCCGATGATGATGGGGATCTCTGGATTAATGGCTTTACAGGTTTGGGCAATACGTAACGCGCCGAGCATATTACCGGGAAAAGGCACGGTTAAGGCTACAACGCTAGGTTGGGTTTCTTCTAAATAGTGCTGAACCAATTGCGCTAAAATTTCTGAGCTAAAGGTTGGCTCGTCCATCAAGGTATCGTAAAGGTTATCAAAGCTTGGATTAGCCGCAGCTAACTGCTCGCCATAGCGGCTCACTTCAAAGTAAGGATCAACCCCTTGAGTGATGACGCTGGAGAGATCGTTAATAAATAAGGTCGCGAGATATTTGGCTTTATCTTGAACGCCAAGATTACCAAAAGCGGCTTGCAGTACATCGCCTGATACCGCTTCCATTTGCGCAATGGCTTCAAATGCTGGGCCTTCAGGTAAAAATCGGCGCGAGTTAATCCGCAGTGCAAGACTGGGATCTTTACCCTGTAAAAACCGAATCGCGCTCTCAACAGTCAAATGATAACGATCAAATTCAGCCAGAAAATTATGAATAGCATCAGGTAATTCATCGTCTTCAAAGTGCTCGAAATTAGCTTCCACATGTTGACGAATAATGTCCAGCGCAGGCGCTGTCATCATTTCTAGGAAAAGCTCAATGGCAGGATCACGCTGCTCCGCCTCATAACCTCGAGAACGCAAAAAACCAGTTAAATACGCAGTTGCCGGATAGGGCGTATTTAATTGGGTCATAGGTGGAGTCATTAGAAGAACGGTCATAGCCTGCCTTTAATAGTAAAACTTGAGTGTACTGTGTTAGACAGAATCAGTGCTAACAGAGTCTGCGTGAACTAGGATCAGCCTGATACAGAATCTTGTACAAAGAGTGGCAGCCAATACGGTTGCCAAAAAATAACAGGGGATTCTAACAAATGCGCTATAGCCATTCTACTTCAAAGTTTAGGTTTCAGCGCTGGCTTAGCTAATCCAACTCAAGGCGTATAGGTGAAATAATGATTATTCCTTCTATCTCAGTGGTTTCAAAACAATGCAACATCGAAGATACTTTACCTAGGCGCTTCCATAGGGGAGTTAAAGTGATTGATATTGGCTTACTGCACATTGCCTAATTTTTTATACCAGTTCGTTAGTATGCAAAAGATTCGCTATCGTCACAATCTTGTCTACATAGATGTCGGAACTATCTTGTTGCAATATACCTTTGGGCTAGACCCTTTTGTTTAAATATTAGCAAGGCGGTTAAATATGGCTGCAACTGTGTCATTATCTGGCTCTCGCATCTTGCCCAATGGATTAGGTTTGACACATGGCCGCAAAATTTCAAAATCAATTTTTACGTCTCTGTTTATATTTAGTATTTGCCCTTGCTATTACGGCATGTTCGGTCAAAACCGAGCAAGCTAACATTCGCCAAGTGGGTAATATTACCTATAAAAAAATTGCTGAAGCCAGTGGCTTAGCTTACTCAAAAATTCAGGACGATGTGCTGTGGCTGCACAATGATGGCGGTGATAGCGCCGCAGTGTATGCGGTAAATTTATCTGGTGATTTGCTGGCGACGGTGAACATTGAAGGGGTAAAAAATATCGATTGGGAAGATATGAGTTCGTTTGTTATTAATGGTAACGCGTATCTGTTAATCGCCGATGTCGGTGATAATAGTGCTAACCGGAGTCAATATTTCATTCATATTATTGCAGAGCCTGATGTCAGTAAACTTGCGTTAGCCGCATCTATCAAGGTCACGCCGCTTGTGTCATTGGCATTTAATTACCCAGATGGTCCAAAGGATTGTGAGTCTGTTGCTGTTGATGTGGTTAACCTGCAAATTGTATTACTGAGTAAGCGACAAACCCCGCAAACCCTATATCAATTGCCGTTGCCGTTAGAGTTAGAGTTAGCGCAACCAGTAGCCGTATTACCTTCAGTACCTAGACAGGAAAGAGATACGCTAGTGGCAAAACCCTTAGGTGCGCCGCCAGCATTACCGGAATCATTTTCAGATTATTTCGGCAGTATACGTTTAGCTCTTTTTGCCGGAAATTCGACAGCAATGAGCTTTTCAAAGGATGGCTTATCTGCGGTAGTGTTAACCTATGGTCACGCTTATTACTATAAGCAGCAACAGCCCACAGGCGCTTTATCACTATTATCAACTACGCCAACAATCATTGATTTTCCGAAACTATTTCAAGCAGAAGCGGTGAGTTTTAATCACGATGCCAGCCGTTTTTATATCACCTCAGAGGGCAGCCCAGCGCCAATATATGAAGTAAATATTGCTGCTGTATTGGCGAGTTCTGATCACTAACTACTGAAAGCTAGCTACTGAAAAACTCACTGTTGAAATATCAGTATTTATTGCTGATATTTGCCGCGCACCTCATCGATTAAGCGCTTCCATTGCGGATATTTAGCAAAGCTTTGGGGTAAATCGCCCCAAGGTGATAACGCTTGCATCATGGCATTTTCTGAGTGATCAGCGCCTTGGCTCAGTTGATATAAATAGTAAAAAGCCGAGGCGCGATAATTTAACGCACAATGGACTAAAATCGATTTATCGTTATTGCGCTCCATGATGCTAATAAACTGCGCTACATCTTCCATGGTGGGTTGCTGCCAATCGACTTCAATGTTGTGGTAAACCATGCCAGCATCTGTGACCAGTTTATCTTCTGCCGCTAAATAATTTGAGTTGTTTTTGGGGATTAAATTGATCACCACCTCTACCCCTGAATTTTTAAGCGTCTGAAATTGCTCTGCTGTGGGCAAGCCTGCGGTTATCACTTGGCTGTTATTGAGCTTGAGCGCTTTGATGTTATCAAGCTGGCTTGGGTCAATTTGCGCCGCTGCAGGATTGACTAAACTAACGCTTAATAAGCTACTGGTTACCATTGTCATTAACGCGGCTCCCATGATGCTGTTTTTCATCTGTAATCCTTTCATCTGTAATCCTTGGATTTGAGCAATTACATAACAATGTCATCAATGGCGGCTAATTCAGCTGCACTAAAGTTAAGGTTATCTAGTGCGGCCACCGAATCGAGAACTTGTGCTGGGCGACTTGCACCAATCAAGCAACTGGTTACCGCATCATTGTTAAGGTTCCATGCGATCGCCATTTGCGCTAAAGATTGATCCCGGGTTTGGGCAATGGTATTTAATGCCTGCACTTTGGCGATTTTCTCTGGAGTTAGATCGTTATCAGCTAAATAGATTTGATGGGCTTGGGCTGCGCGCGAGTCTTTGGGAATACCATGGAGGTATTTATCAGTGAGCACACCTTGATCCAATGGCGAGAATACAATTGAGCCAACGCCTTGATCTTTTAATACCTCGGTTAAGCCATCTTCAATCCAGCGATCAAACATATTGTAGCGTGGCTGGTGGATTAATAATGGCGTGCCTAGCTGTTTTAAGATACTGATCGCTTGCAGCGTTTCTGCTGGCTGATAGCTTGAAATACCCACATACATCGCCCGGCCTGAGCGGACAATATAATCTAGCGCTTGCATGGTTTCTTCAATGGGAGTGTCAGGATCCATGCAGTGATGATAAAAAATATCAAAGTAATCTAGCCCAGTACGTTTAAGGCTTTGATCGCAGCTAGCGATCAAATATTTTCTCGAGCCGCCAATACCATAAGGCCCTGGCCACATGTCGTAACCCGCTTTACTAGAAACGATCAACTCATCTCGATATGGCTTAAAGTCTTGTTTGAAAATATCACCAAAGGTGGACTCCGCCGCGCCGTAATGGGGACCATAATTATTGGCTAAATCAAAGTGGGTAATACCAGCATCAAAAGCTGTTTGCAGGATGTTTCTCGCATTCGATTGGGGGTCTGATGCGCCAAAGTTTTGCCATAAGCCTAATGAAATTTTTGGCAAGCGAATACCGCTGTTACCACAACGGGCATAAGCCATTTTTGTATAGCGTTCGTCGCTGGCAAGGTACTGCGGGTTTGGATCGTGGGTAATCATTTATCATCCTACAAATGAATTGTTACTAAATTGAATTAGCTTTGAATTTAAGGCGTGTTTTAAATATCTGTTTTAAATCTTTACTTCAAATCTACAGCACTAGAACAATTATAAGCATTGCCCAATATCGTCACTGAAGTGGTAAACGACTGCGGCTTAAGCAAATAAACCGTATTTGCCCCTAGCGTTAATGCTTCATTTCTCAGCTGATTAATCGCCCCTTGGGTTAAATCCTTATTTGAAATAAACAAGTAATCATACCAATGCCCTTGGGAGCCAATTATTGGCCCTTTTAGTTGGCAATCATCAAGCTGTTGTCCTTGCCATAAAATTTGCACATGTTCGCTTTGATAATGAGGGACGTTAATACAAGCCGTGAGTCCTATTGGCATGAGTATCATTAATAACCCCATTAATCTGGCACTGCGATTGACTGGATTCATATAGGCCTTAAAAATTTGCTGTTAATTACGCCATGTTCATATAGCAAGTCTATACTTAATCAGCAGCGTAGTAGAGTTAAAGTCAACTTACTTGGTTAAGCTTCGCTATGCAATCAGCATGTTGGCGTTCACTGTTTCATGAAAGAGTAAACATAGGGATATACACATGGGTAGCATCAATTTAGCCAATGAAACCGTGATTAAGTCTACTTTTGCTACTGCGCAAAACGGTGCCTTTAGCGGTGATGGACAACTATATTTGACTGAAACACGGTTATGTTTTGAAGCCTTTAATAAAATCTTTGAAATGGGTCCTTATGAGATAGACCTTGAGGATATTGTTAGTGTTGAAAAATGTTGGGGGACCGGTGGTGGAGTGTTACCCCTTACCGCAGATGCGATTAAAGTGGAACTTAAAAACCATCAGTCCTATAAATTTATGGTGGCTGACTCTGCTGAATGGCTGGAGCGATTGAATCGTTAACTCATTACCTTAAGCTATGTGAGAACCGCTTACTGATGAATTTAGGCTAATAAAAAGCTGAATCATTGATTCAGCTTTTTAGTTGGGCGACTCGCTATATTGCTAAAAACGCATATTAAGCGTTAGCAAATACATCTTGTAGCGATGGCACCACTTGCTTCTTACGGCTTAATACACCGTCTAGCCAGACTCGGCCTTCAACGGTTGCTTTACCGTAGGCTTTTTCAGTTAAGTCAGCGTCATCTGAAACCACTAACATTTCTGAGCCTTCTTTCATGATATCGGTTAGCAATAATAATACGCTGTGACGGTTACCTTCAGCTTTCAGCGCTGCGATATCAGCTTCTAAATCAGCTTTGATATCGTCAAATACTGATAAGTCGATAACTTCTAATTGACCGATACCCACTAGGTTACCGTTCATGTTGAAGTCTTTAAAATCACGCATGACTAAGTCACGTGCTGGCGTACCTTCAACAGCTGATTTAACTTTGAACATTTCCATGCCCACAGCTTTGAAGTCTTCAATACCGGCAATTTCAGCTAATGCTTCAACGCAGCGGATATCAGCAGTAGTACAGGTTGGAGATTTGAAAATCACAGTGTCACTTAAAATAGCGCACATCATGATGCCAGCAATGTTAGCTGGGATTTCTACTTGGTAGAAATCGTACATCATTTTAATCACTGTGTTACTACAACCTACTGGACGGATCCAACACTCAAGCGGAGTAGAAGTGGTTAAGTCACCTAATTTATGGTGATCAACAATACCTACGATGGTCGCTTGGGCAATGTCATCTGGTGCTTGAGTTAATTCAGAGTGATCAACGATATACACTTCTTCGCCAGCGTAGCTTGTTTTGTACTCTGGTGCTTCAAAACCAAATCTATCTAAGATATACGCTGTCTCAGGTGAAAGTTCACCAAGACGGGCTGCAATAGCAGGCTCTTCAATTTGATTTTTTAAGTAAGCAAGTGCGATTGCACCGCAGATTGAATCTGAATCAGGGATCTTATGACCCACAACATACATTGCCATTTGGTACGCTCCTATAAATTTTCAGCGATTTTAACAAGAAATAACCGCCTGACCAATCTTTACCAATAAAAAAGCCCCAGAGAACGTCCTGAGGCGATTCAAATCAAGCAATATTCATCTTAAGTTGTCAGCTATTGACTAGTTATTTACTCAGTGGTCAATGCATTCACAATGGCTGTTAACTTAAAGCATAACCACCTTTAAGGTGGGCAATATTATCAAAGCCTAAACGCTGCATGGCTTGGGCGGCCACCATGGAGCGGCTACCACTGCGGCACACTAAAACCCACGGCTTGTGCTTTTGGTGTTGATGCTGCTGAATAAACTGCACTAAGCGGGTTAGTGGCACATTCTCAGTGGTGCTACTGGTGGGTTGCAGCGCGTATTCATGGGGCTCACGAATATCGATGACGCTAACTTGCTGTGCTGATAAAGCGCTGGTTAAGCTCTCTGTGTTGTATTCGGTAATATTCACTTTAGCTGCAGCGTTAGCTGGCAATGCGCCGCAAAGAATTTCACTGCCAGACTCATCACACAACTGACTATCAAGCTGGGCTTTTAGGCTTTCAAATTGGCTTTGGCTTAATTGGCCATTTAAGGTGTTGGCCAGCAGTGCATTACGGCTAGATTCTGCTGCTAATGAGGTAGTGAACTCATTGTTATAGTCATGGCTGGCACAAATCAGGGTGTTGTCACCGATAAGCTGATGCAGTCGCTTAAGGCTGGTAAACATGGCTTTAGCGCAGCTGCTGTCAAAGTTAGTTCTGCCGAGACTGCCCATTAAAATCGTGTCGCCAGCAAAGGCAAAGCGGCATTGCTGGCTAAGTGGTTTAGAGCTTAATACTGCCTTAGGTAATTCATCAGTCGATTTATTAGGTAATTCATTAGATAATTCATTAGATAATTCATTAGAAAATGGGTCACATAACAGCAAGCTAATACTGTCGGCGGTATGGCCTGGGGTGGCAACTTTCAGCAGTGCTTGATTGCCAATAGTGATGTACTCAAACAACTCGCCCGCTTGGGTGACGTTGCTGCAGTTTTGCGGCCAGCCTAAATGATCGCTTAATTGATCCGGCAAATGTTTGTCGGCAAGGTATTGGCGACTAGAGACATGATCGGCATGACCATGGGTGTCGATCACCGCCACTAATTCAAGTTGCTGACACTGCAATAGGGTATCTAAGCGTTCATTTAGTTCTGGCAGTGGATCGATGATGATTGCTTGCTTACTTTGTTGATCGGCATAAATCCAACTACAGCTCGGGCCTGAGCGTAATTGAACCAAACCATTTAATGGCTGTTTATCGCTTATTTCACCACTGTCTAAAATCATACAGCTATGGGTTAATGCATTGGCGGCAGATTGAATTCTGATGCAGGCTTCATCCACCTGCGTTTGAGTCATGGCGGGGCCAAAAGACATTCTGATGGCTGACTCGCTTTGCCACTTGGGTAATCCCATGGCATCTAATACAAAGCTACGGGTGACTTTTGATGAACAAGCAGAGCCTGAACTGACGCGAATATTGGCGGCATCAAATAAATCCATAATCTCTTTGCTACTAAAGCCTGCAATAGCAAAGTTGATGGTTGTTGGCACGCTATTGCTAAAACTGTGGTTAAACACTACAGCAGGAAAAGCACTTTCAAGGGTATCAATTAATTGTTGTTGATAAGCCCTTAAGGTGTCGACATCGGCAAACTGGTTTGTACCCATCGATTGCGAGTTATTTAACAGCATATCGAAAATGACACTTATGGCTGCCATTCCCGGCAGGTTTTCAGTACCCGAGCGCAGGCCGCTTTCTTGGCCGCCGCCAGCAATAATCGGCGTAAATGGAGCACCTTCGCGGATGTAAACAAAGCCAATGCCTTTAGGGGCATACAGTTTATGGCCGCTAAAAGGCGCGTAATCGATACTGGTGTTGGCTAAGTTTAATGCCGTTTTACCCAGTGCTTGGACACAATCAACTAACCAATAAATATCAGGGTTAGCTTGGCGGATGATGCGATCAAGCTGAGTTAAGTCTTGGTAAACCCCGGTTTCATTGTTTACTGCCATGGTGCAAATCATTAATGCATTGGGCGCTTCTTTAGCAATAAAGTCCTGATCAAGATTACCCATATGATCAACGGGGATCGCTTTAATTTCTGCGTTTATTTCAAGAAGGGCATTCCAATGCTTTAAGGATTCTGGCACCGCTTTATGCTCAGTGGCGCCATATAACAAGCTGTATGTTTGATCTTGCTTGAGGCTAGTTTTAGCGGCAGCTTTAGCCGCGACTAAGGCGGAAATGATCGCGGTTTGAATCCCTTCTGTGGCGCCGCTGGTAAAAATTACGGTACCTGTGTCAGCGCCAATCACTTGTTTAGCTTTTACTCGAGTCTGCTCCATTAGGTTTTTGGCTTTAAGGCCGCTGATATGGCTACTACTTGGGTTACCAAATAGGGTTTCCATTGTAGTTAATGCTGCCGTTGCAGCTTGGGGTAGCACAGGAGTTGTGGCATTAGCATCGAGATATATTTGGCTTAGTTCAGTGGCGCTTTTCATAGGGGTAAGACTCGCATGTTGATTAGTTGTTATATAGCTTTTAGTTATAACTAATTTCTTGTGGTTATATTAACAGCTTAATAACAACGATCAAGATCACATTTTTGCTTAGATTAAAAAATACAGCTATAAATTGTCATTTTAGTAAAGAGAGTTTTTAAATTGGTGTGGCGGCAACTTTGTATGGAACCAAAGGTCACTAGAGTGAACTAAGATTTGAAGTTGTTTTGTTATTGATTTTAAGAACGATAAAAAAAAGGAATAAGGCGGTTAGCGCTTATTCCCTTTTTATTTGTGATGAGCAGACTAGGCTTAAGTTTTGCTTCAGATTTTGAAGCAGACGTAAACTCAACAGCTGACTGAAACTCAAACTCTCACTTTGATGACTACTTTTCTGACATCTTTGGCTGTATCACTGGTGCCGGGCATATGCATATCTTCAGGGAAGAAAATCGCAAACATACCCGCCTTTAAGGGTATAAAAGCCGCATTAGCTTTATTGGCTTCATAATCGTACTTACTGTAATCATGCTCATTGTGATAAGGCGCTAACGGCGCTTGATCTGCAAGTGGTAAATAGCCAAATTCTTCTTCACCGCTAACCACAAATTGCACATCAATATAACGCTGATGACTTTCAAAAGACTCGGTGTGTTTCGGCTTAGTTTGGTAATCATTGACGATAGCAAATATATCTTTGCCTTCAATGGGGTAATTACCTAATTCATATTGGCTAAAATCAGTGGCTGCGAGGTGAGCAAGTGCAGTGGCTAATCTTGGGCTAATAGCATGATAAAGCTGATGATTTGCTAGGGTATCGACAATCATGATAAGTCTCTAAAAGTTAAGATAAGTCATTATCGCTTAATTTAGCATGCTGCACCATGACAGATATATTTATACAGGGCTGTGAAAATAATCAGCTTAGACAAAGCGGCGATCAGTTGGTTATGATGATAGTGCGGTTGACATGAATAGGATATCAAGTGGCAGCATTACGATTATTAGCAGGCAAAACGGCATTTGAACAAATTGAACAAAACGGCATACAGCAGTCGATGTTTACTCAATTGTTTGCAGCATCAGGTGGCCCCAAATGGATTGGCGTCGCAGGGCTCGATAAATACTTGTTCAGTGAGTTTTTTAGTGACAGGCAAGCATCACTTTATACCATGGGTGCTTCATCTGGAGCCTGGCGTTTAAGCTGTTTAGCGCAAAAGAATCCGTTAGAGGCCTATCATCGCTTTGAAGACTATTATATCGATCAGCGCTACGAGACTGTGCCTTCTCGTCAAGAGGTGACTGAGCAGGTAGTGCGAATTATTGCTGGCATATTAGGTGCTAATGGCGCCATGGATATAGTCAATAACCGTATTATTCAAAGTCATTTTGTGGTGTGTAAGGCCAAGCATTTAAATGCTGGGCGTTCCAAGGGAAAATTAGCAATGGGGCTGGCTGCTACTGCAGTGTCTAATGCTGTTAGCCGTCGCAGTTTAGCTTGGCACTTTGAAAGACTGGTATTTAGTCATCAGCAAGTTAAATCGCCTTTTTCACAATTATCCGATCTGCCCACCGAGCATGCTCAATTAACTCGCAGTAATATCAATCAAGTGCTGCTAGCCACTGGCTCTATTCCATTACTGCTCTCGCCAGTGACCCAAATCAATGGCGTTAGTGACGGTCATTATTACGATGGCGGCATTACTGATTATCACTTTGATATACCTTTACCTGCCGCAGAAGGCTTAAGTTTATATCCGCACTTTTATCCTTACATGAGCCCTGGCTGGTTCGATAAATCACTAAAATGGCGCCGTGCTAAAAAGCATTATCATAATGCGCTGATCCTGGCGCCGACCCCAGAGTTTATTGCTTCTTTGCCTTACCAGAAAATTCCTGATCGTGAAGACTTTAAAAAGCTTGATAGCGACAGTCGTATCGCTTATTGGCGCGAGTCAGTTAAGCGCAGTGAGCAACTGGCGATTGAGTTTGCCGGCATCATTGAAAACCAGTCGGTGATGAGTCATTTAGAGCGGCTTTAAGCTGCTTTATTGATTGTTTTTAACCTCCTATTTAAGGGTTATCTTAAGCGCTATCTGATCGCTTTTTGAAACTATTTCGTAAAACACCCTGTCTAATAATTAATCGCTTAAGTCTGCGTTATTTGTTAATTACAGCTATCATTAAAAAGAATGATAAGCGGATGGTGACTAGCAAATAAACTATCAAGCACTAAACTTAATTTGCTCATATCTGTGACAACTAGTTGATTATATAGGCTGAAGCGAGCTAGTTGTCATCGGCGATATAAATATGCTGCGCCTTGTGGTGTAAGCCCTAAATGAATATTTATCAGCATTTCTATGGTCTGGAGGCTGCTATGAAAACATTAGAAATGGCCTTGGTTATTCAAGAGGCGGTTATTCTTCCTGGCGGCCGCCAAGAGATCAGAGTGGTATCGCCAAATCAGCTGTTAATGGTTGCTAGTGTGCTGAAAGGAGACTACCGCTTAGCCTTAGCTGCGAGCAAAAGTAGCGGTAAAAGTAGCGGTAAAGGTAATAGCAGTCCGCCATGTTATAGCACAGCAACAGAGTGTGAGATTATCGACTTTCATCAACTCGACGATGACTCATTAAGTATTGTGATTGAAGGTCGCCAAAGGGTAAAAATTCTGTCTGCGGCGCAACTAAGGGATGGAAGTTGGATTGCGCGCACATTAGCCTGTCAAAATTGGCAAGATGAACCCATAGGCGAAAAGTTTGAAATTATTAGTGCCGCTTTAGAGCAATTTTATGAAGTAAACCCAGATTTATTGGAATTATATAATCAGGTGCATTTAGAAGATGCCACCTGGGTAAGCCAGCGTTGGTTAGAAGTGTTACCTATGTATAACAAGGATAAATTACAGCTTGTTGAGCAACCTAATTGCCACAAGACTATGGCTTTTGTGCTGCAGCTATTAAAGTCCCATGTAGATGCCTAAGTTACCGCTTTACAGCAATGACGAGCAAGTCGCTGTGATTGCATTTAACTCGCCAAGTTTGGGTTAACTGTGCTGGATTTTACTTCAAGTGGCTCGTTAACAGGAAAGCTTAGGTTCATTTATATTACTCATGTCCGTTATACTGACGGGATATGTAAGTCACTAATCATTGTAACTATGTCTTCTGATACCTCAGCTAGAGCTGCACAACCTTCTTATGTGGTGTTACCACAACTGACTCACCCTTCGAAAAATGCAGCAGCAAGTTCAACAGCGCCAAAAACCGTGGTGGAATTTTTAGTGTCGCATTTTGCGCAAATCCCACCGCAAGTGTGGTTAAAGCGGATTGAGGACGGCAAAGTGCATTGGGCCGATGGCAGCTTAATTACTGTCGATACTGTCTATAGACCTGCAACAAGGGTGTATTACTACCGCGAAGTTGAGGCTGAAACTAAGATCCCTTTTGTGCAGAAAATTTTGCATCAAGATGAGCATTGTATGCTGGTGTTTAAACCACACTTTTTGCCAGTAACCCCCAGCGGAAACTTTGTTAATGAATGCTTAATCCATAGGCTCAGGATTGCCACCGGCATTGACACTATAACTCCTGCCCACCGCCTTGATAGGCCAACTGCAGGCGTCATGCTAATGACAGTTAACCCTGAGTCTAGGCATGCGTATCATGCTCTTTTTAGTGATGGCAAAATTACAAAGCAATATCAAGCGATTGCTTTGTTAACAGCGGCACTATTGGCACAATCCCAAGCGGGTGAATTAACCTTGCCAATACACTGGACGGTTAAAAATAGGATGGTGCGCTCAACCCCAAGCTTTTTAATGAAAGTGACCGAAGGTGAGCCCAATACCCATTCTGAAATTAGCCTTATTGCCATAAAAGGCGATAAAGGTTTATTTGAGCTGAGCCCGATCACCGGGAAAATGCATCAACTTAGGGTACACATGATGTCGTTGGGAATGCCGTTAGAAAACGATACTAATTATCCTACTTTAGCGCCAAAGAGTGCCGATGATTTTTCAAAACCGTTACGGTTAATTGCTAAATCACTGCAGTTTATTGACCCGATTAGCCATATTGAGCGTCAGCTGAGCTGCGAAGGCTATGAAGCTGAATTTGATCTTTAACCTGCTTGATTAAATGCTATATCAGCATGAGTCACGCGCAGCGATAACTGTTTAGTGCGCTGAATATATGAATTTTATGAGCTGTGACGAACGACTGTCGACCAATGACTCACTATTAGTGGTTTGTTTGAGCTTAGTCCGATTACAGGTAAAACTCATCAATTAAGAGTGCATATGCAAAGCATTGGTATGCCATTGCTTAACGACAGGTTTTACCCTGTGCTACAACCGAAAGGACCTGATAACTTTGCTAATCCACTAAAGTTATTGGCACAACGATTACAGTTTATTGATCCTATTACACAGCAAAGTAATGATTGGCGCTGTGATGAATTAAATTTCAATTAATATAGATATTTACACTACCGTAACAAACTCAGTCAGGTTATATTGTGACTAATTTATAGGATTTAGGTGCTGTCATGGAACGAATCACATATTGCCTGATTTTTTTAGTTGCATTACTTCTCAGTGTTGGTTTATTGCGTGGTGTCGATCATTTCTTGGCCAAGCAAGTCATTGCCCGTGACGCAGCAATTTTAACGGATAAGTTTGAGCACTTAATTAAAACCAGTGCGGCAGAATTAAATACATTACCCGAAATCACTTTTGATTCATTCGAGTGTACCCCACAGGCTGAGGCGCAGTTAAAGCGCACTGTATTTGATGCAAACTTTATTCGTTGGGTTGGCGTAACGAAAGGGTTAAATATATATTGTGAATCTAATGAGATTATTCGAGAAATTCACAATGTGAAACATCATCAAATTAGTGAAACCTATAGTTTAGGCGTATTGGAGTCTGCCACTGAAGAGCAGCTTGAGTTGATCCTTATTCGCAATATGGGGGATATTTTTTACGTCGCGAGTTTAATCCCTTTAGCGCCGAGTTATTTTGTTCCGATGAGCTGCGAGAAATGTTTAGAATATCGATTATCGTTCGATTCGAGTCCTTTTTTAACATTTGGTTTTGAAAGCTTTGATGGTGATTATTACGTGAGTGAGGCGGTTAACTTAACCACTGACTATTTTGACGCAACTTTCGAATTATCTGGTAATCGTGAGTTTTATGAGCAATATACCTACTTTTCTTGGTGGATTGTTTTAATCATTTCCAGCATTTTGGCTGCTTGGGTCTCGTATATCGCCCGTTTATGGTTTAACCATAGTCAATCTGTTCATAGCCAAATTATTCAAGGGATTAAGCGGTCTGAGTTTATTCCTTTTTATCAGCCTATTGTCGATTCTCGCAGTCAAAAAGTCATTGGCGCAGAAGTGCTCATGCGTTGGCAACGGCAAGATGGCAGTTTAATGCCACCGAATCAGTTTATTCCTTACGCAGAAGCCAATGGCTTAATTGTTGATATGACCAAGGTGTTGTTGGCGCATGTTTTTAATGATGTTAAGCAACTTGCGGTTACACGAGAACCATTATTTTTTAGCGTTAATATTGTGCCAGAACATTTAGATAATGATGATTTGTATCAATTGCTAAAAGGCGTTGTTGAATCAGGCGAGTTGAAACAACATCGCATTTCATTAGAAATCACTGAGCGTCATCCTATTAGTGACTTAGTTGCTGCGCGTAAAATGTTAGATAAGTTTTATGCTATCGGCATAGATTTAAAATTAGATGATGCCGGCACGGGTTATGGTGGTTTTAGCTATGTGCAAAATTTAGGGATCAGTACCCTCAAAATTGACAAAATGTTTGTTGATACTATCGGTCATCAAGATAACTTTAATGCGAAAACCATTGAAGCTATTATTTCATTTGCGCAAAAATCCAATTTAAACATCATTGCAGAAGGTGTAGAAAGCCATGAGCAAGTGGCTTATTTAAGTGAGCATGGTGTTTACTCTATTCAAGGCTATGTGTTCTCTAAACCTTTATCATTTGATGATTTTTGTGCTGGTTACAGCCATTAACAGTGAATGATATTAGCGACCAGTGCTTATTTTAACGTATGTAGCCGCGAGTGAATCGCGGCTTTTTATTGTCAGTAATTTAACACTTACATCTGGTAATGTTTGACGTTTTATTGTGCTAAATGAAATGTAAATTGCATAAATATTGCTTAAATTGGAATGCTTTGTAGAGCGGGCTGACTATAAAAGCCGTTGCCGAGGCTGTTTAATTAATGATCATTGAGTGGGGAGGCTAAAGAGGTAAACTAAAATCGCTTACTCATTTTAATGACAGTAATGTTTAGATTTTGGTGATAACTTTACGTTGTCGAGCTAACGTAGTGAACTGACGTATTTGATAAGGGGGGTATATTGAGCAGAAAAAGCCTAAATGCGGCAGGTGTATTGCTGTTATCAGCGAGTTTAGCGCCGATTAGCGTAACAGCAGATCAAATTTATTTTAGCTTCGATAATGATATCGTTACCGGCTCAGATGGTGATTACTCCAATGGTTTTGTCATAGGTTGGCATGCAAAGCCAGAACACAATTTTTCAGCGGCAGCATCGGTCTTTCAATGGCAGTCTGCACTTTTATTCCCCCAACAAACACAGCAAGCACACCGTGGGGCTCAGTTATATAGCCGAATGTGGACCCCAATTGAAATCGCCTATGACTATCCACAATCAGAAGAAAGACCTTATGCAGGTCTATTGGAGTTAGAAAGCTATACCGGTGTGTTTAGCCCATCACTGGCACAAAAAAATTGGTTGTCTGTTGGTGTTATGGGACCTGCGTCAGGGGCTGAAATGCTGCAATCAGTGGTGCATAAAATTACCTCATCAACTAAACCGGGTGGCTGGGATTATCAAATAGAGAATCAGCTGACATTTCAACTTGCCTATGAAGTCGAAGCTTTACTCACTCGTCAGCAAGCATTTGAAAATAGTCAGTGGGATTTAAGCGCATTTAATCATTCGATGGCTGGGAATTTTCGTTCTCAATCGAGTGTCGGTCTCACCTTGCGTTGGGGTGATGACTTAGACCAAACCTTTGGCCAACTTTCAAGTCAGGCTGGTCACTTAGGAAATTATACTCATTCCGCTAACTCTGATGGTAGCTGGACGGCTTATGCAAGGGTGCAGGCTGGATATCGGTTTAATGATTTAACCATTGATGGTGATTTACCCTATGACTCATCGCTTGAAATCAAGCATGAACAAGCGCAAGCAAGTTTAGGGGTGATATGGGCATTTCCCACATGGTCTGTGAGTTGGAGCTTTGATTTTTATAGCAAAGAATATCAATCAGATGTCGATGACTGGCATGGCTATGGGGTGATTAGTTACACTAAAGTGCTTTAATTCTGGTTATAAAAAACGATGTTTAAAAGGCGCACCATGATTCATCATGGTGCGCCTTTTCAGTCTATTACAGAGTTATTATGACTAAAGTTTTTTAGACCTGATTGTGCATGTCATTTAATGCTTGATGTAGCAAATCATCGTCATTAGCCTGATTAGTATCACTTTGATCAGGTTGGTTATTTAAATCTGCCAATAACTCATCTTTATGCTGCTGATGGTTATCATCATCTAACGGGTTTTCAAAAGCGTCGACCTGATTGGCATCTAACATATCGGCATCAGGTGCCGCTAGTGTTTCCGCCACATTAGCTAAATCATTCACTACTGTTGCTTGTGGAGTTGGATTCATATCAGCATGACTAACGCCTACCATCTGTAGATAGTGATCAATAGGAGAACTCGCCCCGGACTGGTTAAGTGAATGAGCACCTTCGGGATGCTCGGGGCTGCTTTCATCATCAGCGCCAATATGCGCTAGCACCTCATCAAATGAAGGTTCATCTTCAGTGATGCTTGCGCTAAAAGTCATTATGTCGTCAGGTACGTCGTTCATGTCCGCTGCAGGTGGCGGAGCGGCAGATGTATCGGGTGTGATTGTCATGCCAACAAGGTGAGTAGAGGTTTGGTTATGACCACTGTGGCCATGAACATAAGTCACATCTACATTCACTTTGACATCAACATTGGACGCATGTGCATCATGATACACAACTTGAAATACGTCATGATGTTCTTCTGAAGTGGTTTGCCCTGCCCAATGGCTGCCGCCTGTCGCCTTATTACCGGCAGTCGGAGCTTGCCTATAAACATAGTCCACGTGGCCAGTTACGGGATCGATGCTTAAGGTACCGTATTGGCCTTGCAAACTGGTTGAAGTATGACCGTGGCCATCAGTGATTGCCCACCCAGCGCCAGATAAACTAGGGCTGAGCTGTTGTATTATTGGAGGTGCAACCAGATCGCCTGAGATATGTGAGCCAATGCTACCACTACCTGTTGGTGTGGGGGGGGTCTTAAAGCTCAAAGTGGGTACAGGGTTAGCGCTATCGCTAATAAACAGAGGGCTGTGTATTGATGCTAAATTACCCGCTAAATCTTGAACAGATGCGGTGACATCAACCGTTCCCCCTGGCAGCGCCTGAACCTCCGCTGCGGTTAATGAAGTGTGCCAAGCGCCTTGAGTTACCACGGCTTGATGTTGCTGACCCGCAATCGTTACTGTAACCGTTTGCCCATCTTCAACGCCAGATACTGTACCGGTTATATCAACCGCTTGCTGGTGTTCGCTGGCTTCAATGATATTGTCGCTAGTGATTGGGTTAACCCTAATGGCCGCGTTAGTATCGGTGCTGTAGTGATGATTATCCGTCGCAGTAGCGTTGTTTCCTGCTGTATCCGTTATGGTGACTGATGCGCTAATGTTGGTGTGGCTGCTCAGTTGATTGGCTGGGATGTCGATTGAGAATCTATGTTGTGCATCCACGGCGCCAGTGTAAGTGTGTGTGCCTAGTGTAAGGGTGATATTGTCGCCAACGCTGACTTCACTCCCCACAGTACCAGTGACTGGCACGCTGCCACTGAGCTCGGCCTGATTGAGCACGTCATCAGCAGTGATAGGGTCAAGGCTAATGTGTGGCGCTGCTACATTAGTGTCTAGCGTAAAATCAATACTGGTGGCTTTTGATGTGTGCCCAGCGCTGTCAGTTTGCCTTACCTGTAGCTGATTAAGTCCCTCGACAGGAGTAAATTGGCTGCTCCAATGGGCACCACCATCTGTGGAATACTCCACCTGCATTCCAGCGGTTTGACCTGAGATGCTAAGCGCCCCATCTTGAGTGATCAAGTCTGTGGCCGAGCTGCCGGTATCATGGGCCAGCGAGACTGCTAATGGCGCAATAATGATCGGGGCTTGATAAGGGTCTATATGAATAGTTAAGTTGTTCTGACTATTGTCTGCATAATCACCATTCGTGTCTGTGACGCGGTAGATAAGATTAGGCACTTGCCCGCTAAATTGACTGTTAGGGGTAAAGGTGTAGTCGCCGTTGGCTGAAATTGCGATAACCCCAACACCAGTAATGTTATGAGTTTGCCCAGCTTGAACCGTTACATAGTGATGCGTTACTGGGTCTTGAAATTGCACATCATGAAGCACTAACTGTGCGCCATCATCAACATCCGTAGCCCCCTGCAGTAAGTTGCCTGTAACGGGGCCGTTATTCTGCTGAGAATGTGGATTAAAACTGTGGATGATTGGACGATCACTGGTGCCTGTGACGACGACTTGAGCTTGCTGCTGCGATGTCTGCACATTGCTACCAGCTCCTTGTTGTAGCTCATACTTAATGTCAACTTTTAAGGCGATGCCGTTGGCCAAATGGTTGTAGCTATTGTGCGCCGGATCGACCTGTAATGTATGGCCGTCGCCGGCTAGCATAAAGCCATCGGGTACCTGATTAGTGTAATGAACACCGTCGGTCGAAAATTGCATGTGGCTTACAGTGCCACTGCTCAGTCCACCGAGTAAATCGAGAGATTTAACCGCGCCACCTTCATTAACGCTCACGCTTGGCGTGTCATCATGGCCATGAATTTGCACATTGATGGTGTGGCTAGCAGTGCCGTCCGGTGAGGTAAGGGTAAAGCTTTCGGTCACAACTTGCCCGGCAACCAAACCATTAGTGGTAGCGAGTGAATTGTCTAAGGTATAAGACCAATTGCCTTGCTGATCCATTGACAGATAACCATACTGCCCCGCTAACTGGCTGATTGTGGCAAACTGATTTTCGCCACTGTCGACATCTGTCAGTGTTAACTGCCCCGTCAGACGACTCGTTGCACCATCTTCGAAGATATCGACGTTCGATGATGCTTGTGACTGGCCATTGATCAGGGCTGAATCGTTCACCGCTGCGAGCGTGGTGCTAGCTCCTGTGTGGGTCACACCACCGTGTGCATCCTTAACGTCATAGCTAAAATGGACATCGCCGTTATAGTCTTTTTCTGGCGTAAAGGTAAAGGTGCCATCGCCATTAATTAATATCGAACCATGGTCGGCGTGTAGGTTTTCAATGGATAATTTGCCAATATCGTTATCATCGATATCAGTTGTGTTAGCAAGTAGCAGTGCTGGGGTGAGGACAATTTTGCTATCTTCTAAGCCATTTGCTAAACGCACTTCAGCCGAGGCAACTGGCGCATCATTGGTGCCATGAACGGTCACTGTGATATCTTTTTTAGCACTGCCATCGATAGATTCAACGGTAAAGGTTTGCTGGAAGCTTTCCCCTGCGCCTAAATGTTGGACTTTATCATTGTCAATATAGTATGACCAATGGCCCTTTGCGTTGATATTGAACCGACCACCTTCGGCGGTGGTGATGGTTTGTGCAATAAAACCGGCTTGGTCGTGATCCGGGTCAATCACGTGTAACGTGCCGCCACTGCTGAGCTGATTAGTGGTATTGCCAAAGGAAGTGTGATCTTCGTAAACATGATTATTGAGGCTCGAGTAGGGCGTCACTGCAATTTTTGCTTGGTTATCTTCACCGGTCACCTTCACCATAATGGTGAGCTTTTGACCATCATTGGTTTCGATTTCGTAGGGGAGCTCCATCGACTCGCCAGCATGTAGGCTACCAATGAGATCGTCCGCATGACGATTGGTAACAGCTTCTAATCTGAATTGATAAGTGCCATTAGGCCAAACATCAAGGTGACCAGGCTCAAACCCTTGGCCTAAATACTTCCCGCTAAAAACAAACTGAGTGTTATCACCACTATCAGGGTCAATTAGCTGAAGCTGGCCTCTATAGAATTTAAATTCACTATCCAGCGCTTGTGTTTCAGTGAGCTGAATGACATTAGAAACCAGTGTGGCTTTATCATCTGTCCCGGCAATCGTAAGCGTGGCGGTTTGTTGCGTACTTCCACCATGGCCATCTTCTACTTGATAAGTGATAGCGAGTTGTTGCGACTGACCATTGGCCAAATGGTTAAATGCGGGATCAGTGGCATCAACAATCAATGTATGTCCATCAGCATCTAAGGTGATACCTGCGGGGATTTTCCCTGCCTGAGGTTGACCATCGATGGCATATTCAAGGTGACTGATAGTTAAAGCGTCGCCCTCTTTATCTGTGGCACCTAATAGCAGATTGAGGGTGTGATGATTATCGGCCCCCTCACTGACACTGTCGGTTAAAGGCGTCACATCAGGGTTGTCGTTAACCGCAGCCAAGTTGGTGGTTGCACTGGTGTGGGTCACACCACCGTGGGCATCTTTGACGTCATAGCTAAAATGGACATCGCCGTTATAGTCTTTTTCTGGGCTAAAGGTGAAGGTGCCATCGGCATTTAACGCAATAGCACCATGGTCAGCCTGTAGGTTTTCAATGGATAGTTTGCCAATATCGTTGTCATCAACATCGCTAGTATTAGCCAGAAGCTGTGCTGAGGTGAGGACAATTTTGCTATCTTCCAAGCCATTCGCTAAACGTACTTCAGCTGACGCAACTGGCGCATCATTGGTGCCATGAACGGTCACTGTGATATCTTTTTTAGCACTTCCATCGATAGATTCAACGGTAAAGGTTTGCTGGAAGCTTTCCCCTGCGCCTAAATGTTGGACTTTATCATTGTCAATATCGTATGACCATTGGCCCTGTGCGTTGATATTGAACCGACCACCTTCGGCGGTGGTGATGGTTTGTGCGATAAAACCGGCTTGATCGTGATCGGGGTCAATTACGTGTAACGTGCCTCCACTGCTGAGCTGATTGGTGGTATTGCCGAAGGAGGTGTGATCTTCGTAAACATGATTATTGAGGCTGGAGTATGGCGTCACTTCAATTCTTGCTTGGTTATCTTCGCCAATCACTTTAACCATGATTGTCAGCTTCTGACCGTCACTGGTTTCAACTTCATAGGGGATCTGCATTGATTCGCCAGTTCGCAAACTAGCAATATGGTCATCTGCATAGCGTTTGTTGGCTCCTTGTAAACTAAATTGATAAGACCCGTCTGGAAAAACATCAAAATAACCTGGAGAAAAACCTTGAGCCAAATATTTACCACTATGGAGAAATTGTGTGTTATCGCCACTATCTGGATCGATAAGCTGGAGATTTCCTCTGTACACATTATGTTGGCTATCTAACGCTTGCGTTTCGGTTAATTGAATAACATTAGAGACCAGTGTGGCTTTATCATCTGTCCCGGCAATCGTAAGCGTGGCGGTTTGTTGCGTACTTCCACCATGGCCATCTTCTACTTGATAAGTGATAGCGATTTGTTGCGACTGACCATTGGCCAAATGGTTAAATGCGGGATCAGTGGCATCAACAATTAATGTATGACCATCAGTATCTAAGGTGATACCTGCGGGGATTTTCCCTGCCTGAAGTTGACCATCGATGGCATATTCAAGGTGGCTGATGGTTAAAGCGTCGCCCTCTTTATCTGTGGCACCTACTAGCAGATTGAGGGTGTGATGATTATCGGCCCCCTCACTGACACTGTCGGTTAAAGGCGTCACATCAGGGTTGTCGTTAACCGCAGCTAAGTTGGTGGTTGCGCCGGTGTGTGTTACACCACCGTGTGCATCTTTGACGTCATAGCTAAAGTGCACCGCGCCGTTGTAGTCTTTTTCTGGGGTAAACGTAAACGTACCATCGGCATTGTTTAGAATAGAGCCATGGTCAGCATGCAGGTTTTCAATGGTTAGTTTACCGGCGTCATTGGCATCCACATCGACGGTATTCGCTAATAGTTGCGCGGTGGTTAAGGTTTGGCGTGTATCTTCACTGCCATTTGCAAGCACCACTTCAGATGAACAGTAAGGTCTGTCGTTACTGCCGTGAATGGTGATGACAATATCGTGTGTTGTACCATCTTTTGAATGGACTGTAATCGTATCGGTTAAGCTTTGCCCTTCACCAAGTTGGTCAATTGCAGTGCCACGCGTTGTGGGTCTAGCACCTATACCTGATATATGCCCAGCATCGGCATGGTAATGCCAGGTGCCATCGGTGAGTAAGATTAGATCGCCATAGGTGCCGTGATAGTCGTAACCATTGCTGCCTTGGCGTTCAAATCCTGACTCGCCTACATCGGGGTCTGTGATGGTCAGCTTGCCATCAGCATAGAGTGTTGTATTGCCAAGTGTGGCTATGCCTGAGTGAGCATAGTCAGGTGACATGTCGACACCCGCGCTGCTTTCGGTTATTGAACCAGTATCAACGCCAGCGATTTGGGCAGCATCGCCAACCGCCGAGAGCGTCGTTGATGCGCCAGTGTGGGTCACACCACCGTGGGCATCTTTGACGTCATAGCTAAAATGGACATCGCCGTTATAGTCTTTTTCTGGGCTAAAGGTGAAGGTGCCATCGCCATTGTTTAGAATGGAGCCGTGGTTGGCGTGTAGGTTTTCAATGGTTAGTTTACCGGCATCGTTTTTATCGACGTCCACGGTATTGGCAAGTAGTTGTGCTGTCGTCAGAGTTTGGCGGGTATCTTCGCTGCCATTTACAATCACAACTTCAGATGAACAGTAAGGGCGGTCATTATCACCATGAATGGTAATAACAATGTCGTGGGAAGTACCATCTTTTGATTGGATAGTGATTGTATCAGTTAATGTTTGTCCTTCTCCGAGTTTATCTATAGTAGAGCCAATAGTTGTTTTTCTATTGCCGACCCAATCTACGCTGCCAACCGTCACGTCATAATGCCAAGTTCCATCACTGTTTAACAATAAATGTCCATATTGTCCGTGGTATGAATTGTTCCAAGCACCGCCTTTAGAGTCAAACTGTGATTCACCAGTATCAGGGTCAACAATATCTAACTTGCCATCAGCGGTTAATGCAGCTTGTCCAAGTTTAGCCATACCAGGTTGTGCATAATCTGGTGACATATCGCCAAAACTGCCATGACCTTCATCAACGTCACCTGTTGAAATTCCAGTAATAACAGCTTTATCGTCAGTGCCATTGATGGTGACTGTGATCTGTTGCTCGGTGCCATCTATAGAATGAACGACTAAGGTATCAGTTACCGTTTCACCTGTTTTTAAACTTTGAATAGATGGTTGTGAATTATCAGCCGTATAAGTCCAGTGACCTAATTCATTTAACGCCAGTGAGCCAAATTGTCCTTGTTGTACTGTGGCTTGGAATTGATTTTGACCATTATCAACATCAGTAACGGTTAATGCGCCATCAACATGCAGTTGTCCTTGATGGACGTCTTTGTCTTCGGTTAATTGTGCTGAACTTGTACCGCCAATCACCGCTTTGTCGTCAGTACCGTTAATGGTCACAGTGATTTTTTGCTCAGTGCCGTCAACGCTATGAACTAACACTGTATCGGTAACTGACTCACCGGTTTTTAAACCTTGAATGGCTGTTTGTGAGTTATCAGCGGTGTAAGTCCAGTGACCTAATTCATTGATTGATAGAGTACCAAACTGACCTTGTAGTGAGGTGGCTTGAAATTGATTTTGACCATTATCCACATCAGTAACAGTGAGGGCGCCATCGACGCGAAGCTGCCCACCATGCACGTCTTTATCTTCAGTTAAGCTGGCGGTTGAGGTACCCGCAATCACCGCTTTGTCGTCAGTGCCGTTAATGGTCACAGTGATTTTTTGCTCAGTGCCATCAACGCTATGAACTAACACTGTATCGGTAACTGACTCACCGGTTTTTAAACCTTGAATGGCTGTTTGTGAGTTATCAGCGGTGTAAGTCCAGTGACCTAACTCATTGATTGATAGAGTACCAAACTGACCTTGTAGTGAGGTGGCTTGGAATTGATTTTGACCGTTGTCGACATCAGTAACAGTGAGGGTACCATCTACTCGAAGCTGCCCTTGATGAACATCTTTATCTTCAGTTAATTGTGCTGTTGAAGCACCCGCAATCACCGCTTTGTCGTCAGTACCGTTAATGGTCACAGTGATTTTTTGCTCAGTGCCGTCAACGCTATGAACTAACACTGTATCGGTAACTGACTCACCTGTTTTAAGGCCTTGAATGTTCGGCTGCGAGTTATCGGCGGTATAGGTCCAGTGACCTAATTCATTGATTGATAGAGTACCAAACTGACCTTGTAATGAGGTGGCTTGGAATTGATTTTGTCCCGCATCAACATCAGTAACAGTGAGTGCACCATCGACGCGGAGTTGTCCAC
>NZ_JAUORL010000023.1:0-77439 GCF_030548015.1 Shewanella sp. 4_MG-2023 | reverse complement strand
CCCCCAACGCCACCCGCCAGAGCCAGTGCCACCGCCAGTGCCACTGCCAGTGCCAGTGCCAGTGCCACTGCCAGTGCCAGTGCCAGTGCCAGTGCCAGTGCCAGTGCCAGTGCCAGTGCCAGTGCCAGTGCCAGTGCCAGTGCTAGTAGAGGGAGGGGTAATGTCAGGTGTTGGGGTACCTTTTAGTGTCTCAATCACTTCATGTGTTGCAGTTTGTGGTGTGATTACATTTGATACTGAATGAGATGATGAATTAATGGTAAAAGCAGTCTGAAAGTTTTGTTCAGGTAACGAAATTTGAGATGTTCTAAATTGGCTTATGTCTTGGGTTGTGACATTACCATTATGAAAATGTGCACCCGCTGCTAGTCCTGTTGTTTGAGTTGAACCTGTTTCTACAATAAGCTTATTTAATGGCTGCTGCTGACTCGGTT
Source organism: Shewanella sp. 4_MG-2023 (assembly GCF_030548015.1). Classification (NCBI taxonomy): domain Bacteria; kingdom Pseudomonadati; phylum Pseudomonadota; class Gammaproteobacteria; order Alteromonadales; family Shewanellaceae; genus Shewanella; species Shewanella sp. 4_MG-2023. The sequence continues at coordinate 77,005 of NZ_JAUORL010000023.1, read as the reverse complement.
CTATCGGGTTGCTATCAGCGATTTGACTGGCATTTTTAAGTGTTGAGCTTGTTAACTGTTGTGGCGTTGTGGATGTTTTTAAAACGTCTTGCTGAGTAGCTTCTGGATTAGTAGCTGCATGAGTAAAATCTGCTTCAGTTGCTTTATCATCCTCAGATGCATTCGCTATATTCGTCTGCCAAGACTTGTCAGCTACCAGATCATTTTGTCTATTTGGGGTTATGTTCCCCGTATCTCGAGATTCTTTTGCCCGCAACTTTTTAGCATCATTATCAATTTTCTTTATTGCTTGCTGGATTTTATTTTCGGGCAGATCTTTTTTGAGTTTATTTTTTTCATTTGGCTTATTTTTATTATCTTTATTATCCGTGCTCATGGGATGCTCCTACCATTTATCTTTCGCCAAATGCTTCGTTAATGTTGGTGAACACTGGTTTCCATAAGTACTGGAAGACACTTTTTTCACCTGTCACAATATCTGCTTCGCCAGTCATTCCTGGAATTAATGCAAAACTATCGGGATTATCCAAAAAGTAGGGCTTATCAATGGCAAGCTGCACTTTATAAAATACACCGCCTTTTTCATCTTTATCTGTGCTTGGTGAAATACGTTTTACGATTCCATCTAACGCGCCATAACGGCTGTAATCAAACGCATCGATTTTGATTCTTGCTGATTGACCAACATGGACAAAGCCGATATCTCTTGGTGACAGCTTAATTTCCATCATACCCGTTTTGGTCATGGGAACAATTACAGCCACAGTCCCACCTGGTTGAATGACGCTGCCAGTTGAAGATGTTGGGATTGATTGAATGATGCCGTCAACAGGCGCGGTTACGGTGTTTTGAGATACCAGTGAGCTGGATGATTTAAGCCTTGCTGTGACACCTAATAATTCAGCTTGGGTGTCAGTACGTTTTTCACCGACTTCTTTTAATAATGAAGCCTGTCTTTGTTTGAGTTGTTGCTGCAGATTTAGCAGGTTCTTGGTGAGAACTTGTTGTTTGCTTTCCATCGCCTTTAGCTCTCGCATGTAAGAATCAAGCTTTTGCTGTGATTCTAAAATGCGTAACTTTGAAACGGCTTGCTCTTCTGTTACTGACAACATCATTTTTAACGTTTGTTCTGCGGTTTGGATTTGATCGCTAAGGGGAGGTATTTCAGTTTTCAAACCATCCAATTCCGCTTGAGATTTGGCTATTTCAGATTCTGATAGCTGCTCAATTGCCACTCGTTCATCGATCATGCGATTAAGCGAAGACTGATGCAGCTTAACCAGTTGCGGGTACTCATAGGCGAACTCATCAAAATTGGCATCGCGAGCATCAATGAAGGCTTCGTAACGTTCAATTCGCATCATTAAGTTAGCACGTTTACTGGATAGTTCTTCCTCAGCTGACAAGCTGTCTATTGAGACAAAGCTTGCCAAAATATCACCTTGTTTAACAACGTCACCTTCTTCGACTATGACAGAAGCAATAGTGCCACCAGCACGGCTTTGAATAACCTGCCTATGGCCTAACGGCACCACTTGTCCTTTGGATTTTGAAATTTCTTCTACGCTGGTAAAAACAGACCAAACCAACATGATTAAAATTGAGCCGGTGATCAATAAGATGATATTTCGAATTAATTTACGCTCAGCAGGGGCTTCAATTGCTTCTGCAAATTCATGTTCTGGCCAGACTCGATTAGCTAGTTGACGATTATCCATTGGTTGGAGACTCCTGCATGACGGTGTTAGTGGCATCTGGCGTTTGAGGTGCTTGGTCTGGAATTGGGCCTGCATAAACCACAGCGCCTTTATCAAGAATAATGACCTTGTCAGCGTGTTTAATTAAATCTTGATCGTGGCTAGTAAACATTACGGTTGATTGTCCTTTTAAGTTTAATAAGGTCTTTATCAACTGCTGTTTTGATTCTGGATTTCGATGAGGTAATGGTTCATCAAGCAATAACAATGGCGATTGTTTTATCAGTGCGCGGGCAAGGTTGATGTAACTCCCTTCGATAGCGGAAAGCATGGCGTTATTCTCACCGAGTAAATCAACCGATAAGTCATTATTGATGCTATTAAAAAAGCTGGCCCCACCAGCGGCAATTATTGCGGTTTTAATTTCATCATCGGTAGCATCTGGTTTCGCTATCCGAATATTTTCAGCTAAAGTCCCTGGGAAAATATCAGGTTGTGATGGGCTATAAGCCACCCAATGCCTAAATATTTCAGTGTCATATTGTTTTAAATTTTTCCCATTCACGGTGACAAATCCAGCTTGTGCTTCCAACACGCCTAAGGCGCTCAGTAGCAAGGTTGATTTACCACAGGCATTGGGCCCTATAACGGCAACTAATTCACCGGGTTCTATGTCTACATTCACACCTGATAGTGCCGGCTCTCCTTCAGCTTTATATCTCAGGGTTAAATGCTGAAATGAAATTGCTGGTGCTTGAGTGTTATCAGGGGTGTCTAAGCGTAATTCTGATTGTTCCGTTGTTGCCTGCATGAACCGATCAAACTGTTTTACGGCAACATCCATCATGGTGAATTTTTGTTGAGATGAAAATGCCAGTTGTGCAGGGCCTGTAATCCGCCAAATCATCATCACACAGGCAATTAATGCACCGGAGGAAATCGTTTGATTTAGTACTAAAAATATTCCCGTAAACACTGTGATGAGTGCAGTGAATAAACTCAGTGAATGAGCAATGGCTGCATTTAGGCCATTTCGTTTAGCATAAAGAAAATTCTGGCGACTATTTTCACGGCATTGACGAATAAATTTTGTTTGCCAGCCTTCAGTATCACCAGCCGCTTTGAGTTGCAGTAGATTTTTCGCTAGTTCGCTTAGGGTATTTTGATACTCGCCACTAATTGTTGGCGAGGCTGCCTGAACATAGCGGCTGACGACTTTCATCACCAAGTAATACAGCATCAACATGCCAATAGGCACTAATACTAGCCAGCCACTTAAAAACATAATCGCCAGCAGCGCAATAATAGTGAAGGGCAGGTCGACTAAGCCGCCGCCTCCAGGGCCAGATAAGAGCATTCTGACTTTTTCTGCATTACGCATTCTAGCGATATGATTTGAAATGCCGACGCGTGACAGTACCATTAACGGCATGTGTAATAGTCGATAAAAGGTTATCTGGGAAAGGTCTCTAGCAAATCGATTACTGGTGGTGGCAAGAATTTGCGCCCGCGCTAAGCGGGTTGATACTAATACGCCAACAGCAAGCGCTCCACCTAAGGCTATGCTGGGGAGTATGGAGGGTGTTTGACCACCAATGACTCGGTCATATACAGCCATGGTAAACAGAGGTACTGCTAACCCTGTAATACTGGACAGTAAACTCAGCCAGAAAACGGGACGATACCATTTAGTTCTCTTACTCATGTGAGCGGCGAATGCTTGAACACTCTTTTTACTACGAGGTAAGGCATCAATAACAAATAAGTATGCATCATCTGTTAGCTGAGCCATATCGACCGTTTGCCAATGATTATTCTCTAGTTTTTCGAACTGATGTCCCTGTCTTCTTGCTATAAAGGCATTGTCTTTCGCTGGGACAACTAAGAAAGGGTAGATGGTTAAATGCAGGGTACTATCTGACGGTTTAATAACAGAGAAACCAATTTGATGTTTTTTTAATAAGCGGGAAACAGCGAGAGTATTGAGATCGTTTTCAGTGTCACTAGCCACGTTACTGGCTTGAGTGTAAAGACCTAATTGTTGTAACAGCTCAACTAGTAATGGTTTTAGTTCTAAAGTCTTCATAGGATCACCTCCTGTGAATCACTATTATCCACGTGCGGCGATTTATTAGTTTTTTTAGGCTGAGCATGTCCCTCAATTGTGACAACTTCATCACTAATTTTACCGATTTCAGGGTAGTGGGATGCCGCTACAATGGTCATTTGTTGTTTCAGTTGGGCCAATAAAGTGAGTAGTTTATTTTGGGCATCGGCATCAAGTGAAATCATCGGCTCATCCAATAGCAATATCGACGGTTTTTGGACTATCGCTCTGACTATTGCAATGAGTTTAATTGCCCCTTTATTTAGCATTTGGTTGTCATTTTCACCGACTGAAGTTTGATAACCATTGGGCAATTCGGCAATTTTAGCCGTTAAGCCTAAACTGTCAGCAATTGCCATTGCTTGTGGTTCATACTCTGCTCGGAACATGGTCATATTCTCAAGTAAACTACCTGCAAATAAGGTTGGCCAAGGGGCAACATAGTTAACGGACTGTCGAAACTCTTTACTATCGTGTGCATGAAGTAAAACCCCATCAATGGCGACTTCACCTGTACTTATCTTTTGAAATCCAGCAATGATACTGAGTAAGTGGCTAGCATGACTCAGGGGATTTGATTGCAGGGTAACTAAGGTTTTAGGGAGGATCTCTAAATTCAACTGTTGAATGACAGTGCCTAAATTACTGCTATCGACTTTTTGAAACCTAATAGGGCCGTTAGGGATTTTTTGTTGATAGATTTTTTCAGCACTAAACGCTTCGGCTGGAATGGCGGTCAAATCATCTACGTGTGACATCGCCGTTTTGGCACTCACAAGTCGAGAACGAAGGCTAATAATTGCACTTAATGGTGCGATGGCGCGACCCGCTAATATTGAACATGCAGCCAGTCCACCCGTTGTAAGCGAACCGTTAAGGACTTCTAAACAACCTAGCATCACTAATATTAGTGTTGTTCCTTGCGATGCTGCTTGGATGACTTCTTGTAACTTAGCTGATAACCAATCGACTTGTTGCTGTTGTGCTAGTCGCTGGTGGTTTATTTTATTATAAATACTGGCTAATCGGTCTTCTAAAGATAGGGCCTTGGCTGTGGTTAGCCCTGATAACACCAGTATCAACATTCGGGTTCGTTCAGCATCTGAAAGAGCGAGATCCTCAGTGGCTATGGCGAGTTTTTTGCCAATGACATAAACCAGAGCGCCAACAAGTACCCAGACGACTATCGGAATGAATACCAGCGGGCCACCAATATAGGCAACCAATGCAAGAAAAATGAGCACAAATGGAAAATCCATGAGTGCCACAATTGCTTGCCCTGAATAGAGCTCTCGCATACTCGCAATACTGGCTAAACCATTAGTAACTTTACCTGTTCCCATGGATTCAACATGGTGATAGTCCGCTTGCATGAGCTTATTAACCACCTTGGTTGTGGTTTCTAATTCAAAATTGGCTGCTGATGCTGCAAGTAGCCAACTGCGGCCATATCTGAGTAATAATTCCAGTAAAATCGCAATCGCCACACCAGAAACAAGAATAGTGGCAGTACCATAACCTTGATTTGGCAGAATACGATCGTAGATTTGTAGCATGGTGAATGGCAGCGCAAGCGACAATAAATTGATAAATGTCGATGACAATAATAGCTCGGGAAAGGCTTTATTCCTGGAAAATAAACTGAAGTTTTCCTGCATACAAAAAATGTCCTTTTTATCGCAATGCGTAACGACTAAGCAATCAATAAACCAATGATTTAAGCGTAGCTTGTTTTAGTCAGTTTTCCTTACCTTAATCTAACTTAATTTAAATATTAAGCAATCAATATAACATCTTGGGGGTAAACTGATTTTTAATCAGATGCAGCGAGTTTGCTCGAAATGGCGGCATTATTACGAGGGATAAGAGAATGAGTTTGCATGAGGTACGCGTGGAGTATGTAAAGGGAGGCCGCTTATTAAAATTAATGCAAAGATAATAAAAAACCATGAGTAATAACTCATGGTTTTTAGCTGAAATGTAGACCTATCTAGACTTGATATATTCTTAAGGTTGTTGGCGAGTTGGCGCTAAGACAATTTCTCGTACACAAACATTTTGCGGCATTTCAAAGGCAAATACAGCCGCATCAGCAACTGCTGTAGGCTCGATAACGCCGCCCATGAACTCTTTCCATTCTTGGTAGCCGGCTTTAATATCTTCATCGGTTGTGTGGCTAAGCAGGGCCGTTTCAACAGCGCCTGGAGCGATAGTCACCATTCGCACATCATCCATCGCCACTTCTTCGCGGATATTTTCAGTTAGCGCATGCACAGCAAACTTACTGGCACAATATGCTGCATGGTTAGGGAATGTTTTACGACCCGCTATAGAGCTTACGTTGATAATAGTGCCTGTTTTACGGGCTTTCATATCAGCAAGCACAGCGTGAATACCATTAAGCACGCCCATCACATTGATGTTGAGCATTTGGCTCCACTGGGCAGGATCTTGTACATCTGCTTGACCAAGTAGCATTACGCCAGCGTTATTGACTAAACAGCCAACAGGGCCAAACTTTGCTTCAGCAGTCGCAATCGCTGTTTTCATCGCTGCAGCATCAGTAACATCAACGCTAACAGATAAGCTGTTGGGCAGGTTAAGTGCTTGCATTGGTTCAACGCGACGAGCAAGTAAAAGTAGTGGGTGACCTTTAGCGCTAAATGCATTCGCCATAGCGGCGCCAATACCTGATGATGCGCCAGTAATGACAACAAGTGATTTCATGATTTTTACCTCGTTCGTTAAGTTGTGTCCATTATAGGTAATGGCTCATTGTTGATATATAATCCACAAAGAACATCATTGTTTACCTGTGGCTCCTAATAACTTGTTGATGACCACAAACTAAAATAGACATTATTATGAACTTAGACATAAATTTGATTGATATCAGAGCCTTTGTGGTGATTGCTGAGCAAGGTAACTTTACTCAAGCTGCACAGGTCTTAGGCTGCTCACGTTCGCATTTATCAAAGCAATTATTAAGTTTAGAAAAATTTCTTGGTGTTAGCCTAATTATTAGAACCACCAGAACCCAAAGACTGACAGAGCAAGGTCAGCAATTGCTGTTGCAATGCCAGCAAGCGTTAGCGCAAATCGATCAGGTGGTGGCAATGACATTAGACAGCGCTGAAACATTACAGGGCAATATTCACATTAATTGCGTTGGCGGGGTGATTGGTGAAGATATTTTAGTGGCGTTGGTGAATGATTTTATTAAACAGTATCCTGAAATTACCATCGATCTTGATTTTAGTAGCCAGCGGGTTGATTTAATCGAGGGCCATTTTGATATTGTATTTCGCATGGGCGAACTGGCAGATTCAAGCTTGGTGGCCAGAAAGCTGATGGATATCGAAAACCGCACTTTAGTCGCCCCTGAATACTTAGCGAAATATGGTCAACCGCAGCATCCAAGCGAGCTTAATAATCACCTGTGTATTACTGGCTCGATCAGCCATTGGCGCTTTGGCCATAGGCAAGATGCTCAAGCTGTAGACGTTGCCATTAAGGGCGGTTTTAAGTGTAAAAATGGCCGCGCTATGAAAGCCAGCGCCTTAGCAGGAAATGGCATTGTGCGATTACCTTATTTATATTGCGCTAATGAAATTGCAGCGGGTCAATTAGTGAATGTGTTTAATGATTGGCATATTCCCGACACGCCTTTTTATATGCTTTACCATAAAGATAAATTCCAACCAGAAAGGCTGAAAAAATTTATTCAATTCACCATGGAAAATTTTAAGCGCTATCTACCTGATTCATAAAATAACATTTAAAAAACGGCTGATTAAATTCATCTATGCCGTAAAAGTCTAACGGGATTGAAGCCTATTTTTAATTTTTTCGACTATCTTTATTAGATAATTAAAAATGAAAATGGTGAATGATGAGATCCTTAGCGCTGCTATTGTTTTTACTGCTGTTTGCGATAAATACGCAAGCGGGTCAGCTTTATTTTGAAGCTCGCAGTGATAGCATGGGCGGTACAGGTGTAGCCTCATCAAGCCGTATCGGCGCAAGTTTTATTAATCCCGCTTTACTGGCTATTTACGCCCCAAAAACCAATGAGTTCTCCTTACTGTTACCGGTTGTGGCTGCTGAAGTGGATGATAGCGACAATATGCTTGATAAGTTTGACTCACTACAAGACAGTTTTGATGACTTAGAAACGGCCATAAACGGCAATGATACTGATGATATTGCTAGTTTTCGTGATGATTTAGTTATTAATTTAAATGCCCTCAACGGCACTAACGCCTCGGTATCAGCCGCAATTGGCGCAGCATTAGTATTGCCAACTCAAACCGTGCCAATGGCGCTATTTTCCAAAAGTCACCTTGACGCTATGGGCGTTGCTGATATTGCTCAAGGTGATATTGATATGCTGACTAATCTCGATCCCGCCAACCCTCCTGCAGATCTCACTGACTTAGACTCTCAAGGCATTGTATTAGCCGCCGGAGTCACAGATTTTGGGGTGGCGTTAAGCTTTCCACTATCTATAGTTAACATGCCTGTAAAAGTTGGGATTTCACCTAAGTTTCAACGCATTGATACCTATCATTACAGTGCCAGTGCCAATAACTTTGATGTCGATGATTTTGATGATGATAAATATCGAAATGATGACAGCTTATTTAACCTTGATCTTGGGGTGGCTATTGAGCCAACAGAAAGCTTAACCTTAGGGCTGTCTGCTCGTAATTTATTCAGTAAAAAAATAACCACAGTTGAAGCTCAAGGACGGACATTTGAATACCAAATTGAGCCGTTAGTCACAGTGGGAGCTGCTTATGATTGGTCCAGAGTCACCTTAACCACGGATATTGATCTGGTGGAGCAAAGCCGTTTTAGCGAGTTTGATGCGGTGCAGTATTGGCGAGTGGGCGGTGAAGTTAAAGCCACTGACTGGCTGTTTTTACGCATGGGCTACCGCCATGACTTAAAAGATAATAGCGTAGATATTTACTCTTTCGGCACCGGCTTTGCCATCGGCCAAGCCTTTAAGCTGGATATGAGCGGCAGCTATGGTGATGATGCCATTGGCGCTGTGCTGCAAACTTCTTATCACTTTTAAGCGTTATCATTTTTAGCTGTCATCATTGTTGCATTTATATCTGCCACAAAAAGATGATCGACTAGCCTGCTGATAATTCAATTAACGACTTAAGGGTTAGCAATAATGCACTTAAGCTACATAACACCATAGTGGCGATGCGAGTCTTATTTTTATCAACCTTATTGGTTAGCTTTCCTGCGGCAATATTTCCGAGTATGACAGATGGCAATAGCATCAATGACAACCACAGATGCTTTGCTTCCACTAAGCCTGCAAGCATTAAAATAATCAGTGCGATCATTGAGCTGAAAACAAAAAAGATCGATAGCGCGGCTCTAAACTGCGGCGCATCTTTACCGGCTAATAAAATCGCTAATGGTGGCCCACCAATGGCGGCAATATTTCCAAATACCCCCGACAAGACACCTGCAATAAATAGCGAAAGCCGATTTACTGGCGCTGTGATCTTAAAAATACTCAGCAACACCGCTGCGCCGACAATAAAGGCAATGGCTAACCCCAGTACTGCTTGGGGGGCAAACAGTAATAAACCTGCGCCCATAAAGCCACCAGGTATTCGCCCCAGCAGCGCATATTGCAGCCCATTAAACTCCAGTTGAGTACGTTCACGCAATAAGGTCAATAAGGCGATGGAAAAACCCATCATAATCACAGGGGCTGGGACTAATTGTGAGTCGATGATATAGAGAAGTGGACTGGCAACAACCGCAAGCCCAAAACCGATAAGGCCTTGGGTTAATGCGCCTAGAAAAATGATAACCGATGCAAGCATCAAGGTCTGCGGATCGATAAATTCCATTGTCGACTCTTTAGGCGCAATACTGCAACTCACTCTCAGCTTGAGAGCTCGATGCGTTAAATGACGAGCAGTGTTTGATTAATTGAGCAGGCTTATGCTTTAGCGCAAGTACTTTAGCGCAAGTACTTCAGCGCTAGTCGCTAGCTTGACTTAATCAAGATCTTCCCACTCAATTCCCATGGCATCCATCAAAGCTTTTGCTTCAGATGGGATGCTATCAGGCCCTTCTTTTGATAAGTCACCGTCATTTGGCAGTGGTTGTCCAGTGTAGGCATGCAAAAATGCTTCACACAGTAGTTCACTATTGGTTGCATGACGTAAGTTATTAACCTGGCGGCGGGTACGTTCATCAGTCAATACTTTTAAAACTTTTAAAGGTATGGATACCGTGATTTTTTTAACTTGTTCATTTTTTTTGCCATGTTCGGCATATGGGCTGATATAGTCGCCATTCCATTCAGTCATTAACTCACCTTTATACGATAGATTCGTGGCAGATTTTAACCGCTAAATAATAACAGTCAAATTATTGCGGTTATTCTATAACGAATGGAAATAGATTTCTTTATGTTTAGACGTCTAAACGGCTGATTTGTATTGACGATGTGACTTAGCTTAGGTACATTTAGCCATCTAGACATCTCTTTAGTGTGTATTCTTTAGGAGTTTACAATGAGCAAACATCGCGCAGCTACGCTAGCAGTACGCCAAGGTATCGAGTCAGATACCCAATACGGCGCTGTAGTCCCGCCGATTTATCTATCAACAAACTATTCTTTTGATGGCCATAAAAACCCTAGAGAGTTTGATTATAGTCGTTCAGGAAACCCGACGCGCTGCGTGTTAGGTGAAGCCATTGCCAAACTTGAACATGGCGCTACTGGGGTGGTTACTTGTACCGGTATGGCTGCGATTACCTTGGTCACTAGTTTATTAGGCCCCGATGATTTACTGATTGTGCCTCACGATTGTTATGGCGGTAGTTACCGTTTGTTCACAAATCTTGCCAACAAAGGCCAATTTAAATTACTGGTGATTGATCAAACAGATGAGCAAGCACTCAGTGATGCGATTGCTCAGAAACCTAAAATGGTGTGGTTAGAAACGCCGTCAAACCCATTATTACGTGTTGTTGATATCAAAGCTATTGCTGAGCAAAGCCATAAAGTCGATGCCTTAGTTGTGGTTGATAACACCTTTTTATCGCCAATTTTGCAACAGCCATTAGAGCTAGGCGCTGATATCGTCATGCATTCCACCACCAAATATATCAATGGTCATAGTGACGTTGTAGGTGGCGCTGTGGTGGCAAAAGACCCTGAACTGGGTGAGTTACTACACTGGTGGTCAAACACCTTAGGGCTAACAGGCTCGGCTTTTGATAGTTACCTAACCTTACGTGGCATTCGTACTTTAGCTGTACGTATTCGCGAGCATCAAAAAAATGCTGAGCAAGTTATTGACGTACTTCAGGCCAGCAATCTTGTCGAAAAAGTGTATTATCCAGGCTTAAAAGACCACCCAGGTCACGATATTGCAGCTAAGCAACAACAAGGCTTCGGCGCTATGTTAAGTTTCGAACTTAAAGGTGGTGAAGCAGAAGTGGTCGCCTTTTTAAATGCACTGTCTATTTTCAGTGTTGCTGAAAGCTTAGGCGGAGTGGAAAGCTTAGTTGCCGTACCTGCAACCATGACCCATAGAGCAATGGCGCCTGCAGCACGGTATGAAGCTGGCATTAAAGATACTTTACTGCGACTATCTGTCGGGATTGAAGATGCTGAAGACTTGGTTGCCGATATTGAAGTAGGCTTAGCTGCTGTCGCTGCGCTTTAAGTTAATCTCCCTTGGCTATATTCATGTAGTCAGGCTGGTATATGTTGTTTAAGGAGTGAAAAATGGCCCGCAGTCATTTACATAAATTTGGTGGTTCAAGTCTTGCTGATGCAGATTGCTATCGCCGCGTTGCCCATATTTTACTGACTCATGGCAACAGTGATGATTTAGTCGTTGTTTCAGCTGCGGGTAAAAGTACTAACTTTTTATATAAATTACTCTCCTTAAGAGAAAACGGTGACTTGTGGCAAGAAGAGCTACAAGTACTGGTGAGCTATCAGCAAAACCTGATTGAGCAACTTCTCTCAAACGAACAAGCGCGCGATTTACGTGAGCGCCTATCAACCGATAAATCGCAATTAGTCAGTTTATTGTCCCTTGAAGAGCGCAATGAATTTCAGCTCAATCATGTATTAAGCTTTGGTGAGCGTTGGTCAGCACGATTAATGGCAGCCTTATTAAGAGAGTCTGGCGTTGCTGCCGCGAATATTGATGCCTGCTCACTGCTGGTGGCTGATGAAGGGCCTGTGCCGAATATTCGTCTTGATGAGTCCCGCGAAAAAGTCCAAAAGCTGCTGGATGCTAATCCAAATACACGCTTAGTGATCACCGGCTTTATCTGCGCCAACAGTAAAGGGGATACATTATTACTTGGCCGCAATGGCTCAGATTACAGCGCCACCTTAATTGCCAGCTTAGCGGACATTGAACGAGTGACTATTTGGACCGATGTTGAAGGGGTATTTAACGCTGATCCGAATAAAATTAATGATGCCAAATTACTTGAAAGCATGTCACTTGCTGAAGCCGATCGTTTAGCTAAACTCGGCTCGCCAGTACTGCACAGCCGAACTTTACAGCCCTTATTTGATACTAATGTTAGTCTCGCGGTGCGCTCAAGTTACGCATCACATACTGACTTTACCCTTATTGCGCCCCAAAGTTCGTCAGCTAGCGCTCCAGTGGTTACCAGTTTAAATGAAGTGGTGCTGTTTCGCTTTAAGCAGCAAGCGCTAATTCAAACCACACTCAAATTACTTGAGCAAGCCGGTATTGCGCCGCTAGCATATTGGTGCTCTGCCCATCATAAAGTTGAACTGGCATTCACTGCTGAAAACCAAAAGCAGGTACAAGCGTTACTGGAGCTACATAGTCATGAGCTATTAATTAGCGATATCCATGCTCATACTGATTTAGGTTTAGTCGCTTTGGTTAGTGCTGATGCAGAGCACTACCGCCGCAGCTTTGCCCGATTATTAAGTCGCGATGCCAAACCCCTGTATCAAGATGGTTTGAGTTTAGTGACCTTAGTGCCTAAATCTCAGGTTAATTTACTCACCCAAAAAGTACACCGACGCTGCGCAGGCCCGCGATTGCGTATTGGGGTATTATTGCTTGGGGTCGGTAATATTGGTGAAGCCTGGATTGATTTATTTCAGCGCTCATCCACCATGCTTAACCGTGAACTAGAAGCCAATGTGCAACTTGTGGGTTTAGTGAGTTCAAAAGAGGCGCTCATTTGCCAGCAAGGAATAGATGCCAATAACTGGCAAGATGACTTTGATACCACAGCAACAACATGGGACTACCCTAGTTTATTTGAGCAGCTTGAGCTGCTCGACTGCGATGAGCTGGTGGCCTTGGATATCAGTGCTAGCGCCAGCTTAACCTTACAATACCCAGAGTTTTTCGCTCGAGGGATTCATATGGTGAGCGCCAATAAACTTGCAGGCTCAGGGCCGTTACCTTTTTACCGTGAGCTTAAGCAGCAGCTAAGTAACCGGCGTTTATTTTGGCGTTACAATGCCAGTTGCGGCGCTGGCTTACCAGTACAGCATGCCCTAAACGATTTACGCAATAGTGGCGACAATATCGAAGCTGTTGGCGGTATTTTTTCAGGTACTTTATGTTGGCTGTTTGAGCATTACGATGGGCAAAAATCTTTTTCTGAACTCGTGGTTGAAGCCCGCGGATTAGGCATTACAGAGCCAGATCCTCGAGATGATTTATCTGGCCGAGATATGCAGCGAAAGTTACTTATTCTGGCCCGTGAAATTGGCTTTGAGATTGAGCTTGATGCCATTGAATTAAATTCATTAGTGCCAGCTGAATTAGCCGACTTGTCGTTAGATGACTTTTTAGCGCGCATTGGCGAGTTAGATGAGTTTATGTTGCAGCAATATAGTGCAGCCTTTGAGCAAAATAAAGTCTTAAGGTATGTGGCATCTTTAGATAAAGTCGATGGCAAAATGCATGCTGAAGTAGGCATTCAATGGGTCGACTCGAACCATCCCTATGCCAGTTTAACCCCTGGAGATAATGTGTTTGTCATCCGCAGCACTTTTTATCAGGGCAATCCGTTAATTATTCGCGGCCCAGGTGCTGGCCGAGAAGTTACCGCAGCAGCTGTGCAGTCTGACTTAGTACAAATCTGTAAGGATTTACTGCAGGAGTGATCCTTAAGCGCGAGTTAAACGACGATTAACTTGGTTGAAAGATTAACTTTAAAGGCCTATTCCCTAACGGAATAGGCCTTTTTTATTGTCATAAAATAGCGCTAAAAGCATAAGCTCAGAGTTAACTTCACTCCCAGTCGATTTGCTGATGATTAATCGACAACGACCTTTTCATTATCAGTCTTTAGCCTGCAAATGTTCGCTGTCTGTTCTTTGGTAAGCGTATTTGGGTTACTTTTTCTTTGGTGGAGAGTATTCAATTAAGTCACATAAAGTGGATCTGATGGACTACATTTATTATTCCAGTAGCTAAACATCATCCAAGGAGAGGGCGGTATATGAAATTCCTTTTACAAGTCATCACGATAATAGCAATAGGGGCAAGTCGTAACTTGGCTATTGCCGATATTCCTGCTCAATCTCCCAAAGAGTTATTGCAAACCGTACCCACACAGGCGCAAGTTTGTTTAACTTGCCATGGTGTTAATGGTGAGGGTTTAGGTGTTATAGGGCCTAGGTTGGCGGGTTTATCCAGTGAGTATATCGCCTCGCAGCTGGTTAATTTTCAAATGGGTAATCGACAAAGTCCCACAATGTCGGCGATGGCTGCGACAGTACAAGGTGATGCTATCCAAGTCGTTGCTGATTTCTTTGCCGCTAAAACAGTAGCTGAGATCCCATTGCAATACCGCGGTGACAAGGTTGTGATAACTGATACGGCGGAAAAATTGGCTTATCAGGGAGATTGGGGTCGCGATATACCTGCCTGTACTAGCTGTCATGGACCTTCAGGCATTGGCGCAGCCAACTTCCCTCGACTTGCAGGCCAAGAACCTAGCTATTTAAAAAACCAACTATTGGCTTGGCAAAATGGTACTAGAAAAGGTGATGTCGATAATATGATGGCTAATATTGCCGCTAAGCTGACTGCTGATGAAATTGACGCATTGTCAGCGTACTTTTCAGCTTTAAAACCTCTGGCTCAAAATGCTGCTGCTCAACAGCCTTTGGCACAAAAATAAGGACATACCATGAAACTGTTTAATTATTTAGTCGCAGGTGTGTTTATCAGTTCAGTTAGCGCTGCAGAATTACCCGATAGGCAAGCTCAGATCCCCGCTATAGCAAAAGATCCCGCAGCGCAGTATCTGCAACCTAGCGATTTATCAGCTATTCCAGAGGGTGAGTTTGGCGACAAAGTACGTTTGGGCTATCAGATATTTGTTAATACTCAGCAATTAAGAGATAAATATGTCGGCAATGAGCTTAATTGCGTTAATTGTCATATGAACGCAGGTAATAAAGCCAATGCTTCACCGCTATGGGCTGCCTATATGGCTTATCCCGCTTATCGAAAGAAAAATGACAAAGTGAATAGCTACCAGGAACGGATTCAAGGTTGCTTTACTTATTCAATGAATGGTACAGCCCCCGCATCAGGCAGTAAGGAACTTGTGGCTATCTCAGCTTATTCTTATTGGCTAGCCATGAGCGGTTTACTGAATCAATTTAATCTCGATAGCAAAGTAGCAGAGTTGAGTGATGTCGAACTGGTAAAAGGTGGCAATAGAGAAGAGTTCCCAATTCCAGCTGCAGTGAAAGCTAAATGGGATCAAAAAGCATTAAGCTCACTTGCTGGCCGAGGTTTTCCCAAGTTAGAAGCGCCAGAACAAGCTTATTCAACTGAGCGAGGCGAAATAGTTTATCAAACCCATTGTCAGGCTTGTCATGGCGTTGATGGTCAAGGCATTAAAATGGCTAATGTGAGCGCTTTACCGCCATTATGGGGGCCGCAAAGCTACAACTGGGGCGCAGGGATGCATAGAGTGAACACTGCAGCTAATTTTATCTATGAGAATATGCCGCTGGGTAAAAGTATTCAGCTAACAGTGCAGCAGGCTTGGGATGTGGCAGCTTTTGTTAATGCCCATGAAAGGCCGCAAGATCCGCGTTTTAAAGGAGACCTGCCACAAACCCAAAAAAGTCATCATCAACATGATGGCTTTTATGGCAAGCAGCAGCTTGGTAATGTTTTAGGCGCCGAAGCTTATCCAAATTTTCCTGTTAATAAGTAGGACTTTAACCAGTTTCAAGCTTATGCTTTTAAGCTACAATCGTTAAGGCATAGCCTTATCTCATAAAGCATTTTATGGAAATTAAACCAGTTAACGAAACAAAGTGAACCAGATGAAAGATGTAGAAATATACTCACCAAACCAAGCAAATGAACCATTAGTATCTGAGGCACAAGACGCGATTTTTGAGCCATTAGCGTGCCCCGTTTGCCAGCAGGTTAATCAATGCGCGGTTAGTGCGGGTAAACCGATTGAAGACTGCTGGTGTTTAAGCGCTTCAGCTAAAGCTGTGATCAGTGACAAGCTGCGCACAGAGTTAAAGGGCAAAGCCTGCGTCTGTCAAAGCTGCTATCAAAAACTGTCCCAGTGAAGGCCTTAATGACTGCTTATTCAGGGTGTTTAGGCTAGGTTGTAATGGTTCAATAAGATTTAAGCGCTAATTTAGTTAGCGCTTTTTTTATAATTAAATTAATTTAATTGGCTGATAAAAAACTGTTATTTGCTGATTTGTTCGGTTTGAATCGTACCGATGTTTCCAATTTAGTGCCAATGAAGGTAATCTGAAATTCACGCACTGATGTATTAGTAGTGTGAACGCAGTAACCGTAAAAATAACGTTTAGTGATAACGATTAATAATAACTATAAATATTTAACTCATTATGAGGTTTTCAATGGAAGGATTAACGGCATTTATTAATGCAGTAAACAGCATCGTTTGGGGCGTACCCATGTTGGTGATGATTTTAGGAGTGGGATTATTTTTATCTATCGGATTAAAATTAATGCCAATCCTAAAATTAGGCACTGGTTTTAAACTGCTGTGGTCGGGTCGAGCAACCGACAGTGATAGCACTGATAAAGGTGAAATTAGTCCTTTTAATGCGCTAATGACATCGCTCTCAGCCACCATAGGAACAGGTAATATTGCTGGTGTGGCTACCGCTATTTTTATTGGTGGGCCAGGGGCATTATTTTGGATGTGGTGCACCGCATTAGTGGGTATGGCGACCAAATTTGCCGAAGCGGTATTGGCAGTTAAGTATCGTGAAAAAGACAGTAATGGCAATCACGTCGGTGGACCGATGTATTACATTAAAAATGGCTTAGGCAGCAAATGGGCCTGGTTAGGGACAGCGTTTGCGATACTGGGCTCTATTGCCGGTTTTGGGATCGGTAATACCGTGCAAACTAACTCAGTGGCAGATGCCATGAGTGCTAACTTTGGCGTGCCGAGCTGGGTTACTGGTTTAGTCTTAATGGTACTCGTCGGTGCAGTACTCATGGGCGGTATTAAACGTATTGCAGAAGTTGCTGGTAAACTCGTGCCGTTAATGACCCTGTTTTATATTGCCGCGGGTTTAGCTGTTTTAGTGGTATATGCAGACCAAATTCCTGCAGCATTTGAATTAATTATTCACAGTGCGTTTAACCCAGTTGCTGCTCAAGGCGGTTTTGCTGGCGCAGCTGTTTGGGCTGCGATTCGTTTTGGTGTCGCCCGTGGTGTGTTCTCCAATGAAGCGGGCTTAGGTAGTGCGCCCATTGCTCACGCTGCAGCGCAAACCAATGATCCGGTAAAGCAAGGCTTAGTGGCCATGCTAGGTACATTCATTGATACCATCATTGTGTGCTCTATTACTGGTTTAGCGATTATTGTTTCCGGTGCTTGGACATCAGGCGAGAACGGCGCCGCATTAACTTCATATGCATTTTCACATGCACTGCCCATGGGTAATTATATTGTGGCGGTAGCACTTGCTGTGTTTGCCTTCACGACTATTCTAGGGTGGAGTTTTTATAGTGAGAAGTGTGTTCAATACTTGCTTGGCGATAAAGCGGTAAAACCATTTCGTTTAATATGGACCCTTGTGGTACCCATAGGCGCCGTGAGTTCATTAGAGTTTATTTGGCTGTTGGCTGACACGCTTAATGCAATGATGGCCATTCCTAACTTAATTGCGCTAGTCCTATTAAGTCCTGTGGTCTTTGGTTTAACCCGAGAGTATTTTGCCAAGCAAAAAGCTAAGGCATTAGAGAGCTAATAACGCTGTTGATGAATGATGAAGGCATACACGGGGAGTGTATGCCTTTACTGAGAAGGAATATTATCGATGAAACTTTCAAACCAGATACTTCCATTGAGTTTTTTGCTTATGGCTTCATTAATCGTCGGTGGCTGTAATGGCATCTCTATAAGAACCAATGCTGATGAATATATTACTTACCAAGCTAAAGCTTCAACGGTTGAAATCTATCAGCCCAGTGAATTGTATAACCATGACAATGAACCGCTAGGTGAGGTGGTGACGACGTATTGCGCTAACAACCCTGAAGCAATAGAGGTTGGTGTCCCCAGTATCAGCATGCTGAAAAAAGAATTAAAAGTGCAAACCCAACAAAGGGGCGGTAATGCACTCATTATCACAGACTGCGGCAAAATGATTTACCCAGCCTGTTCAATTTATTTAGAGTGCAATGGTCTTGCATACTTATTAAAGTCTTAATCTTAAAGTGAAGCTTTAAGCTTATAAAAACTATTGGCCTGATGAGCCCAGACAAGGAACTGGGTTAAAAGAAGTCATCTTCCCCTAAGCTTTTTCGCAATTCAGCTTGTTCTAGATAATCATCTAAGCGGCGTTTAACCTGCCTTTTACGTTCAATAATTTCAGCGGAGCGTTGATTTTTTGGTGAAACCATTGCCTCGATTTCAGTATCATTTGGGATAGTCTCAGTAATATTAGCCATCACTTTATCCTCACATGGGTGGTACTCGTAAAGCATAATTAATGGCTTTACATAAACGGTAATCACAGCCTGAACGGCTTGAAACCGTGAGCACAATATTGCTACTTTATTGCTGAGCAATAATTTGCTAGGCAGCAGAAAAATAACCTCATAATTTGAATGTAGCAGCTAATAAAAAAAATGCGCACTTCTGTGGTGAGGATTTTGAGGCTCAGAGCAATAAAAAACGCCACCCTAAGGTGACGTTTTTTGATTTTTTAATAATTTAGATTAAATAGCTAACATCATTTAATACTTTTGATGGTTATAGATCGAAGCTATATGAGTAACCAAGAACAATTTTAGCATCATCATCTTCTAAATCAGTATCTGTTGCCATGAACGAGATAGTACCGAAATCAGTATCAGTGCTTAGTGATACGTTGTACTCAGAATAGCTATCAGTGCCGTACCAGCTAGTGATTACATCACCGTTTGAGTAACCATAATGGAAACCCAGTGACACTTTTTCAGTTAATGGGAAAGTCAGGTTAGCTTGAGCATACATCATATCTTTTGAATCTAATGGGCTTTCAGCAATATCATCACCGCCATTGACTGTGTAAGAGTATGCGACATCTAACCATTTCCACGCGAGACCAACTGTTACTTCACCAAAATCAACACTGCCCGGTGAATCTGGGTAAGCGTAATAAAGGTAGTTAATGTCGTAGCTTAAGTCTTCTGTAATGTCACCACCGAAACCGGCATACACATCAAGCTCATAAGAGGTGCCGTCACCAAAATCTACATTTGATGCCCAACCACCGACATAGAAACCTGACTCATGGCCATAATCAATGCCCCCCTGAACCGCAGCACCACTAGTTTGTGACACACCACGCCAAATATAGTCTGACGTCGCGCCAATATTACCCGTGACTTCAGCTAAAGCTGTAGTGCTTAAAAGTAAACCTGTTGATAGCGCAATAGCTTGATACAGAGATTTTTTCATTTTCATTCCCTCAAAGTTTTATTATTCAATTAGCATCTTGCATAAAGTCGGGTCGACGCTAAATGTTGTTTTATCTGAGGTACGTGTTGCTAATGATGTGCCATGTTTATAAAGTTAAATTAATCAATAGCTTAAAAATTACTGCACATTTATGTTGCATTTATGTTGCCACCTAATGATGCGTAGTTGCACTTTAATTGTGCAGTTTAAGTGTTGTTTTTACTTATTTATGCAAAAAAAAGACATAAAAAAACCTCCAAAAAAGGAGGTTTTATCGTTTTAGCGGTTTTTAGTTAACACTATTTTTTAGCGTTTTACCTGCTTTAAACTTAGGTACTGTTGCTTCAGCAATTTGGATCTCTTGGCCGGTTTGTGGGTTACGACCTGTACGTGCAGCACGAACTGATGTTTCGAAAGAACCAAAACCTACGATAGAAATCTTGTCGCCGTTTTTCATGGCTTCAGTTACCGCTTCTTCAAAAGACTTTAGTGCACGACCCGCTTCAGCTTTTGTTAACTCAGCATTTTCTGCAATTTTTGCAATTAATTCACTTTTGTTCATGTTGTATTCTCTGCTTTCCATAGATGTATTTATTTAGAACTAGATTAACATGCCATAAGCCATAAGGCTTTGAAAGCATTTTATCTGATAAATGTGCTGCTATATTGCAAATAAGTAACTTTTTAGTGATCTAGTTAGCTTAAACTCGGCTGAGTGAATTAACTGCTTCTGCCGTTTTTATCAAGTTTATTGATTTGTTGCTGCTCATTTTGAACTTTGGCCTACAAAAATTTGTTAGCTATCAATCTTCTAACAGTTGATACAGGAGTTGCTTCACTAACTTAGGTTCAAAGGGTTTATCACATAGCGCATTAACACCTGCGCTTGATACGTTGCTTAGGTGGGTATCGTTAGCTTCTGATGACACCATCAAAATCGGCACATGAGACTGCTGGCTTTGGTGGCGTATATATTGGGTCAATGCCAGTCCATCAACACTTGGCATATTGTAATCGGTGATTACTAAATCAAACATTTGCTGTTGCATTAATTCGATAGCTTCAGCGCCATCAGTTGCCTCGCTTATCATCCGAATACCTAAATTAGTAATAGTTCGTTTGATAATGTTTCGCGCCATGCGGCTATCATCAACCACTAAAGTGCGAATATCCTGAACATCAAAATGGCTTAGGTCCAGTTCGTCATTACTGATTAAATCAATAGTGGAATTCAGTGCTGTGGCCAAATGATCGGCATCGAAAGGCTTAGGTAAAATCGCGACGGCTCCAGATTGCCTAAATATTTCCAGTTGCTCACGGCGACATTCACTGGATACCAACATAAATTGAATATCTTGATAGTCAGAGTTTTGTTTAATAAAACTGAGTAGTTCAGTCGCTTCACCGTCAGTAAAGTGTAAAGCGCTGACAATGAGATCTGGCGTGTGTCGAACAATAATCTCTTTAGCTTGAGCAAGATTAGCGGCGGTTTGTATGCTATGTACGCCTTCTTGTTGCAGGCGTGAAATAATTATTTTTCTCTGAACATCAGATGGTTCAACTAACAAAATGGATAATTCACTGGGCGATAAATGGCTCATTATATAGCTTCTTATTATTCGATCTGAGTTTTATGGGCGCATGTTAACTTATGCTAAGGGATGAATATAGTCAGCAGGGCGCCTTTGTTAACTTTTGGGCTTCAAATAAATCGCTGTTTCTTTACAAAATGCCACCCAGTATTGAAACACCAGCAGTGAAAATAGTACCGCAGCAATGGCAGGAATAGGGATATTAAAGCCATTGAACACCACTTTTACATCTTCAGGAGTGATTTGATAGGCGATAATAGCAGTGGTAGACAGTGCTAATATCGCTAAGGTTTGAATGGCTAAATATACCTTTAAGGCAATGCTGGCCCAGTGTGTTCGCATTAATAAGCCAACCAACACAGGGATAACGCCGATACTGAATAAATCTATACTTTGAATGCTATAAGAGCGCCAAAGGGCCACAATAGACAGTAACACGTACAATGCAATTAATAGGGTTAATCTTAACGGTGGTTTATTCATAGTATTATTATCATTATTGGAACTATGTGAGTGGTCATGTGGTGTAGAATAGCGTGAGTAGAGATAGTTTGTGAAAACGTTTTTTAAGAAATTAGGATAAGTAATGACTGAGGCGGAATTTTGGTCTTTGGTGACCCGTAGCCATCCTGAGCAATCAGAGCAAGCGTGCCATGATCAATTAGTGGAAAAATTGTCGGCGCTCGATGATGCTGACTTAGCGGCTTTTGATAAGATATTTGGCCAACAAATGCGCCGCAGTTACCGCTGGGATACTTGGGGCGCAGCTTACATTGTTACTGGCTGTGATTCAGATTATGGCTTTGTGGAGTTTCGAGGGTTTATTTTATCCTTAGGTGAGACCTGGTATAACAAGATTATTGCTAACCCCGACTGTTTGGGCGAGCTTGAGTTATGGCCAACAAAAGATGACTATGCTTATCCCTTTATTGAAGATTATGATTTGATTGCCGGAAAAATCTATGAAGACCGCTGCGGTGAAGAGCTGCCTTTTGTACCCTCTGGTCAGCATACTCCTCAAGGTAAAAAGTTCAGTACCAAGAAAAAAGATCTCCGTAAAAACTATCCTTTATTAAGCCAGCGTTTTCCATTTTAAATATCGCTGAAAGTTAATTAAGCATCCACAAAAAATGCAGCTTTATAGCTGCATTTTTAGTGTAATTGAGATGTAAGCCTGTCAATCGGCAGACTTAGCTACTGCAAGTTTCTGATTGAGTATCAAACTCTAAACCGTATTTAGTGCAGGCTTGAGTCATAAACTTGTGTGCAGCGGTTTGTAACTGCTGATCAAGGTTTTTCTCTAATTCAGCATTAAACTCTTGCTCAGCGACTTGTATATGCTGGTTCATTAATTGCTGGTGTTGTTTTATCGCTTCGGCGCCTTTTGAATCGATATCAAATTGATGGGCAAAGCTTGAAGATGACACCAGCATGGCGATAAAAACTGTCGCTGCGAGAGCGATAGGCTTAATCATCTTATTGCTGGTAGTTGTGCCGATTGCTGTATTGGTTTCGATGTTATTCATATTAACTCCAGTATTGATACGTTAATTGCTATTAGCGCTGAATCCTTGAGCGATATATATGTCCAAATTTTATTCGTTGGTCAGTCTTTCGCGATATTCACCTTGATATTGTTAAGGGAAATAAGGCGCTAGTACTTGTTGAGAGACACATTAACCTATTTTTACTGAATGATTACTGAACAGTTAGTTTGTTATTTGAGCAGATTTTGGGTTGGTCGGTATTAATCTCTATCAAATGTTGTTTCAGCAAGTATTGCTAGAGTAGGTTAAGCTTATATTCAGGTAACTGCTTGTATAATCCGACAAGTATAGAATTGTTGATTTTTTAAACACTAGGTTCATAGCTAGGGGAAAATGATGAAAATGAAATATTTACTATTAGCAGGTGCATTGGTATGTAATGTTGCTGCAGCTAAGGACGAAGTCGTGGTCAACCCAGTGACTGAAGACGGTGTGGTTAAAATTCAATGGCAAGAACCTAAAAAGTACCGAGATTTAAAAACGGCCAATGAAGTGAAATCTCGTTTTCAGCAGCGCTTTTTCGACACTATGACTAAAAATATCAACAAAGAAGCTGAAAAGATTTTAAAACCAGAGCAGAAACTTGAGATGGTGGTTTCTGATGTGGATTTAGCCGGTGATCTGCGGCCAACATTTGGCGCGACCTCCGCTAGTGAACTGCGGATTGTAAAAGACTTATACCCACCACGTATGACCTTTAGCTACAGCATCACTGAAGGTGAGCAAGTGATTATGGCCGGTGATGAAAAGTTAGTTGATATGAACTTTATGTATGGCACCCATTCAACCCGTAATCAAAAGCCGTTTGAGTATGAGACTAAAATGCTTGAAGATTGGTTAAAGAAAACCGTAGCACCTAAGTTATAAATATCTATGATTCAGTAGTTTATGTTATATTTAAAATCTAAAGCGGCTTATTGATAAGCCGCTTTTTTGTGCCTAAACATCACTAAGTGCTGGTGTCAGCTATTTGGTGTTCTGTTTGAATAAGTGCAAGGTTTGCAGCAAAGCACCGAGCTTTTTCACATAAGCCTCTAAGGTTTCAGGCGGAATATGTCTGAGTTCTTGGATCTCATCTAACTCGTCAGCTAATTCTTGTACATAAGGCAAGAAGCGGTTACTACTTTGGCTAAAGCCTTGTTCTTCGGTAAAAATTGCTACAAACTTACCGTGGCCGACTTGGTGTAATTCATCGAGTCTTTTATCGGCATCAATGGCTTGACGGTATCCTGTTTGCAGGCTTTCTTTTATTTGCTGGATAACTTTGGTATACGGCATGATAGCCTCATTCAACATCTTCAAATTAAGCTAAATTATAAGGGTCTGCTATGGGACTAACAAGTCTAATGGATTTTAAATTAACGTTTGCTGCAACAAAGCGTTGCTCTGCTTATTTGAGTTTGTTAATCGTCGCTATTTTAAGCTGTGGTTTAGCGACTGCAGCTGAAACCGACACGCCGCCTTTTTATAAAGTCACTTATCAAGGTAAACAGGCATTCATATTAGGCTCAATTCATGTGGGCAAAGCTGATTTTTACCCGATGGCACCGGTTATTGAGCAGGCTTTTTCTCAGGCTGATGCATTGGTAATTGAAGCGGATGTGACTAAAGCCGATACTCAACAACTATTAGGTCAATATGGCCTAGCAACTCCAGCAAGCAGCGTCGATTTAGGGCAGGCTTATCCAGCTTTTTGTAAACTCAATTTAGCGGTTTGTCAGGGATTATCGCCTTTAGCGCCATGGCTTCAGGCTGCGCAAGTAGCATTAGTGCGTTTCAGTCAGTTAGGGTTTAGCGCTGAAGAAGGGGTGGATGTGACTTTTGTAGCTAAAAATCAAGGGCGCACTTTGTTAGAGCTTGAAAGTGTGGCCTACCAGTTTGAGTTGATTTCATCTTTTAGTCAGCAAACGCAACGGCAAATGTTAGATGAAGCGGTTGAGACAAGTGATGAAGAAATGCTGGAAATGGTGGCCGCTTGGCGCGGTGGAGATAAACAAAAACTTGCCGATATCATGGAGCATCAAAGCGATGATGTAGCCAAAGAATTAGTTGAAAAACTGCTGTGGCAGCGGAATCAGCAAATGAGTCAGCGCACCATAGCGCTATTAAACGAAGGCAATTATCAGCAGCTGTTTATCATTGTCGGTGCAGGCCACTTGGTGGGCCGCCAATCGATGCCGATGATATTAAAGCAAACAGGGGCTGAGGTAACAGATTGTTGGCATGCCCAGTGTTTATAAACGCCAGTGAGTAAACTTTGGGGCTGTGCGGTATTTTTACACTGTAGTATAATGCGCGCATTAAAGCATTTGTGAGTAGTGTGAAACGGAGAAATACCGTTATTTTGCACAGTAATTTCACCGTATAAAAAGGTAAGCCACTTGAGTAACGATTACTCTATAGCATTAACGTCAATGCCGTCGTTGTTGTCTTTATACCGCAAAATATTATTATCGCGTAAGCCTGGTTGGGATCAGCAACCTTTACCAAAGATCCATGTACAGACGGATGGCATTAGATTATCAGATAAGAAAATTCGTCAATATGCTGAGGTATGTCAGTTTGATTATGATGGCAAAGTGTTACCGCCAACATTTTTGTACGTGCTTGCATTTAGATTACATGCCACCATTTTTACCCATAAAGCGATTACCTTTCCTTTATTGGGGATGATCCATCTTAAAAATAGCATTAGCTTGTATCGGCCTATTAACGCTGATGAGGTTTTTAAGGTTGAGTGCAACCTTATTACTAGCCAAACCACGGATGCAGGACTTGAATTTGAACTAGAATCTAAAGTCTATGTTGGTGATGAACTCGTGTGGCAAGCCTTATCAACTTACCTATACCGTATTGAGTCTAAAGGCCGCAGAGCAAGACCACCGCGAGCTTCTGATATGGTGTGGGAAGACGTCAATACCTGGTCATTAGCTGAAAATTTAGGCCGTCAGTATGCCAAAGCCTCAGGTGATTATAACCTGATCCACCTGCACCCAATGGTGTCTAAGCGTTTTGGTTTTGATCGTGTTTTAGCCCATGGAATGTGGTCTAAAGCCCGTTCACTTGCTGGGTTGATGCAATTTATTGGTGATAGACCATTTAAGGTGGACGTAGAGTTTAAGTTGCCAGTATTTATGCCTTCGGATGTCACCTTTGCTTTTGAAAGCATAGAAAATGGTAAGCGTTTTGAAATGCGTGATATTAAAGGCCGCAGACCACATCTAATGGGTACCATGTCGTACTTAGATTGATACCCTAGCGTTATCGGTAAATGCATAACAAAAAAGCCCGCAGCAAGAAATTGCAGCGGGCTTTTTAGTATTTTAAGGCTATTAGATTAACTTGTCACAGCTTAGTCTGCCGCCTTTTCATGATAAATATGCACATCTCGTTGTGGGAATGGAATACTGACGCCTTGGGCATCAAACTGCATTTTCACTTCACGAGTAATATCCCAATAGACTTCCCAGTAATCCACTGGATTTGCCCAAGGGCGAACCACAAAGTCTACTGACGATTCACCGAGTGTATGTAACTTAATCGTCGGCTCTGGAAACTTTTTCACTTTTGGGTGAGCCATAACAATATCGGTTAAGATTTTTTCCGCTTTAGGAATATCATCGCCATAGCCAATGCCAAAGGTCATATCCACACGACGTTCTTGCTCGGCGGTGATGTTATTGATGGTATCGCCCCAAATCTTATTATTAGGAATAATCAAGCGTTGGTTATCTAAGGTTTTCACTGTGGTAGAGACTAAGCTCATATGGCTAACACGCCCCGTAACACCTGCAGCATTGATTAAGTCACCGACATCGTAAGGGCGGTAGATTAAAAT
Organism: Shewanella sp. 4_MG-2023; assembly: GCF_030548015.1. Classification (NCBI taxonomy): domain Bacteria; kingdom Pseudomonadati; phylum Pseudomonadota; class Gammaproteobacteria; order Alteromonadales; family Shewanellaceae; genus Shewanella; species Shewanella sp. 4_MG-2023. The sequence continues at coordinate 50,237 of NZ_JAUORL010000023.1, read as the reverse complement.
CATCATTCCTGAGGCAAAGTTAGATAAGGTATCTTGCAAGGCAAAACCGATAATCACACCAGCGATACCAAAACCTGCCAGCAGTGGTGCTAATTCAAAGCCAAGTTGTGATAGTGCGATAAGCAAACCTAACGCGAAGATGACGTTACCAGAAATAGAGGTGAAGAAATCTTGCAATAGCATGCTGAAATTAAGCTGGGAAGAATTAACTGCTTTGCGAACCACTTTTTTAACTAATTTAGACACTAAGCTGGTTAAAAATAAAATGATGATGAAGATAACCACTTTAAAGGTAAGCCCTGTGCCATTTTCCAGCGCTTGATTTTTAGCTATATCCATCCAGTCATTCAGTAAACTTGACGCTACATCAAAGTTTAAAACATCTTGAGTAATATCCCCTGAAACACTAAATAGCGTTTGCTTAATTTGCGCAGTGTCTTGGCCTAAGTCATCAAGCATATCGGCGGCAATACTTAAACTGCTGCTGTGCTGTGATAATCGCTCTTTGAGTTCAATAACTTTGGATTTTTGCTCGGCAGTGATATCAGCGCCAGCAGTTGATGCGTCACTAATCGCTTGTTTAAGTTGGTTTTGGGTATAGTTGACGATACTTTCAAGATAGTCAGCCCGCAGGGTTAGCTCATTGGTTAATGCTGTTTTGGCACTGTCGACATTAATATTTAAGGTGTTGGCCCAATTGATTGTTTGTAGTTCAGCCTGTAAGTAAAGATCCCTGTCGGCTTCACGATCAATAACCGCTTTCATTGTTTGAGTCTGATTTTCGTCATCTAATGCCAGTTTCAGGGCTGTGATGTCATCATCTAAATATTTACCGACATTATCTAAAAAGCCCAATTGTTGCTGTATTTGCGGGGTGAGATAGGCTAAATCCGGGTTTTCTTGATTAACTAATGAATCTAATTTTTCTCGTAGTTGATTGTTTTTATTTAGAATGCGGAATTCACTGATTGCTTTTAATTCACCTTTTGCGGTTTTAAGGTAGCTTACATCGGCATCAATGCGTTGTTGTAGTTGGGCTATTTTATTAATGGTTGCAGGGTCAGCTGGCGCTGCAACACTGCTTTGTGAAAAGCTCATTAAGCTGACGAAACAACATAAGATAAGCAAGATTCTAGGCATGATAAACGTCCTGTATATTGATAATGACTTTATCATAAGTTATTGAAGGAAGTTTGACGATAATTTGCTAGACTAACGCACTTTTTATTTTCAGCTACAGGTTGCTCATCATGGCACTGCAATGCGCACATTGTCACAAGCCTATGTCGATTAGTAAGATCAGTGGAACTCGAGGTAAGGGGTTCTCATCGCATATTCAGTGCTATCACTGCCAGGCTTGGCTTGGTCGCCATCGTTATCTTACGATGTTAAAAATACTTGGCTTTTATACTGCGGTAGGTGCGGGGCTGACAGGCTATTTTGTGGCAGGATTAGCCAATATCATTACCCCCGTAATCATGCTGTCGCTGATCCTTACAGGGGTAACGCATTTAATGGATCATTTATTGGTTATTGAAGTGCCTGAAGAGGGCTCTCAAACAAATTAATCTACTACTTGAACTTGATTTTCTAGTGATGTTTCAACGTAGTAAATACCGCCAAGAACTACAACACCGATGATCACCATTGTTAAAATAATGCCCACATTGTCTTTTAATAAATTCATCATAGATAATTCCTCTGTCATTGGCAGATTAAATTGGTATTTATAGTAAATATATTAGCCTTTTCAGCTTAAACTAATCTTAAAATAGCATAATGTTGAGAGGGTTAAAGCGCCCTTGTTGATCACAAATTTTCAGTAGAAGTGATTTGTAACAAACTTGTAGTTGATTTTTTAGTTTTAATTTATAAGAATAGCAGCCATTGTTACTGGGTATTCGCTGATATGATTTAATGGATGAGACTAGTTAAGTGAGATTTGCTTTGCACATAAGACGAAATATTGCGATGTGGCTTTGCGCCATGCTCGTATTATTGTCTTTTGCCGCATCCGCTCACGAATCTGTTCATAAACATGAAAGCATTAACACTCACTGCAGCTTATGTTTTCATAAGCATCAGGTTCACAAAACCCTTCCAAGTATTGAATTTAGCATTCCGGTTGTACGTCAAGAGTATGAACTCACACCGTTAGCCAATTCAGAATCTCTTAGTTCACATCAGGCTTATTACCATAGCCGCGCACCGCCAATCTTTATTTAATTCAACAGTTTAATTAATAATTATAAATTATATTTCCCGACTATTAAGTAAAATAGCCGGGTGTTTGTTGTATTTTGGAGATTTTATGTTTAGTTCAAATAAACGACTGTCAGCAGTCGCAATCGCGTGTGCCTTTTCTTCAAGCTCTGTTTTTGCAGAAGATTCAAGCTTAACCAATCCTAATATCAGTGCGGTGTTAGATGGTTTTTATCAATCAGGTGATCGTGGTTTAGGTGGCAGAAGTGAAGGCTTTGGTTTGGGTGAAACTGAATTTGCTATCAGCGCTAATATCGATGATATGTTCTACGGTAAAGTCACTGCGATATTAGAAGTGCATGACGGCGAAACTGAACTTGAGCTTGAAGAAGCCTTTATTCAAACCATGGGTATGCCTGGCGGTTTTGGTATTCGCGCTGGTCGTTTCTTGTCTGATGTGGGTTATTTAAATAATCAGCACATTCATACCGACGCTTTTGCTGATCGTCCTGGGGTTTATCGCGCCTTTATGGGCGGGCATTACTTTGATGATGGTGTCAGATTAACTTATGTAGCGCCGACAGATTTGTATTGGACGATGGGTGTTGAAGCCTTTAGTGGTAAAAAAATGCGCGCTGAAGATGAGCATGACGAACGTGACTTTAGTTCAGTAGGGGTGTATTCGGCATTCACCAAGTTTGGCGGTGATATTGGTATCTCGAGTTCTTGGCAAGTGGGTTTAAGTTACTTACGTAATGAAAATGGTAAAACTTATCTAGAAGATGAGCATGAGCCCCATGTTGATGACGATCACGACCATGAAGGTCATAGCCATAGCGCAGCCTATACTGGTGAAAATACCTATATTGCAGACTTTGTCTACAAGTGGGCACCAAATGGTAATTACAAATACCAACACTTAACTGTTAGCGGCGAGTACTTCCGGGTAACTGATATTTTCTCATTTGAAGAAGATCATGAAGATGAACATGAGATACTCAGTGCTGAAGGCCATGACGATTACCATCAAGGTTGGTACTTAAGTGGCGTGTATCAGTTCTCGCCAAATTGGTCTGCTGGTTTACGTTATGGTGAAGTGGATAGCTTTGAAGCCCACGGCGATCACTTAGACCCACAAAAGCTAAAAGAAACCGAATTAAGTTTGGCGTGGCATCAGAGCCATTTCTCCACCGTACGTCTACAATATACTAACCAGAAAGGCACCAACTTTGATGGTTTTGAAGACGATAATATCATTACTCTACAATATGTTATGTCATTAGGAGCTCACGGTGCGCATCAATTCTAAAAAACTAATATTAGCAGCTGGCATATTTGCCAGCTTGTTAACGAGTTCTGCAAATGCAGCGCTTAATGTATTTGCTTGTGAGCCTGAGTATGGCGCATTAGCAAAGGCATTAGCTCCTGATGCTAAAGTCTATTCAGCCACGAGTGCGCAGCAAGATCCACATCAAGTGCAAGCGCGTCCAAGCTTAATTGCTAAAATGCGTCAAGCTGACTTAGTGGTGTGTGCTGGCGCCGATCTCGAAATTGGTTGGTTGCCAATGTTGCAGATGAAAGCCTCAAACAACAAAGTGCTTTCAACTGATACTGGGCTTTTTTATGCCGCGGATCATATCGAGACCTTAGATCAACTTGAGCAAGTGGATCGCTCTATGGGTGATGTCCATGCCAAAGGTAATCCGCATTTACATTTTGACCCTAGAAAGTTCGTTAAAGTGGCGCAGGCGTTATCAGCGAAAATGATTGAGTTAGATCCTAACTCAAGTGCTGAGTATCAAGTTGCATTAACTGAGTTTACTGAGCAGTGGCAGCAAGCTATTCCGCGCTGGGAAGCGCAAGCGCAATCGCTGAAGGGCAAAAAGGTCATTGCTTACCACTCAAGCTTTCGATATTTGTTTAACTGGCTCGGCATGGAGCAAGTGGCAGATCTTGAGCCGAAGCCGGGCATCCCACCCAGTAGTAGCCATTTAGCTAAACTTGTAAGTCGCAGCCAACAAGGTGATGTGATGGCGGTGATAGTGGCCTCATATCAGGATGAGCGTGGCGCACATTGGTTAGGTGAGCGCACTGATTTGCCTGTGGTGATTTTGCCAATGTCAGTAGGTGGCAACAGTCAAAGTCAGGATTTGATTAGCTTATATGACAGCGTACTGACGTTATTAACTGAGGCGCAATAAGCCTATGCTAGATATCGAGCTGCTATTGATTTTGTTTCCGGCATTTATTGCCGGAATCATCATTTTGTCTACCCATGTGGTGTTAGGTCGACAAGTACTTAAACGCGGTATTATTTTCATCGACTTAGCGATTGCCCAAGTGGCTGCGCTGGGGGCTATTGTGGCTCATATGGATCATAGAATTGAAGATATTCCTTATTCTCATGTGTGGATGCCTGCCATATTTGCCTTGGGCGGCGCTGGGCTTATTGCTTGGTTATCCAAGCGTTTTGCCGATGAATTAGAAGCCTTTATTGGTTGTTTTTATGTGCTTAGCGCGGTTGGGGCAATGTTGTTATTGTCTAATGATCCCCATGGCGCAGAGCTGTTAAAGCAGCTAATGTCGGGGCAGATATTGTGGGTAAATTGGTCGCAGCTTGTGCTGCCGGCTTTGGTGTCAGTAGCGATCCTCGCTTTAATTGCATTGAAGCCTCAGATCCTCGAAGGCGCAGGTTTTTACTTTCTATTTGCCATAGTGATTACACTATCGGTTGAATTAGTGGGTGTTTATCTTGTTTTCAGCACCTTAATTTTGCCAGCGTTAGCGTTAAATCAGTATGTGGGTAAATATACCTTGCTGCTGGCTTATGTGGTGGGATTTGTTGGTTACCTAGCAGGGCTTATACTTTCGGCTAGTTATGACTTACCTAGTGGCGCAGCCATTGTTGCGGCATTAGCGGTCAGTGCTGTGTTAATGCGTTTACTGCTCAGTAATCGTTCTAATAAGGCTGAAATGTAACGCTGCAGAATTAATGATGCGTTAATGTTTAAGGCATCATTAATTCACTTTTAGCAGTGTATAATGCCAAGCATATTAATTATCTGAGCTATTCAGAGCATTAATCCGCTTGGTATAACTACTTTAAGCTTACATTTGTACACCGAAATTAACTTAAGCTATTGAGTCCAGCAGATGTGCTGGCTATACTGTCGCCACTTTATTTGTAGGAGTCTGCTGTGCTGTTAATTGCTCGTTCAATTATTCTAGCAGTGTTACTAACACTGGCGTTTTTTTTCGCAATCATCCTTTGTATTGTTAGACCTATGCATCGTGATAATGTCCATGTGATTGCTAAACTATTTTCATCTGTTGCTCCTATTTTAGGGATTAAAGTGATTACCCGTAACGCGGTGATTAACCCTCAAGTAGACACTGGCGCTGAGGCTAACGCTGGTACTGACACTGAAACCGAAGCAAGCCTTAAGCAACCTAAGATCTATTTAGCGAATCATCAAAATAATTTTGATTTATTTACCCATACCTCTGCAGTGCCGGAAGCCACGGTGAGTTTAGGTAAAAAAAGCTTAGCTTGGATGCCATTATTTGGGCAGATTTATTGGCTATCAGGCAATATTCTGATTGACCGTAAAAACCGTCATAGTGCCTTTGATACTATGGCCAAGACTGTTAAGAGAATGAGAGAAAAACTGTTATCTGTATGGATTTTCCCTGAGGGGACACGCTCTAGAGGGCGCGGTCTACTGCCGTTTAAAGTCGGGGCATTCCATACTGCTATCGCCGCCAAAGCGTCAATTGTGCCAGTATTAGCATCTTGCCAAAATCATATTAAACTTAACAAGTGGAATAATGGTGTGGTCATTGTCGAAATGATGGCACCTATGTCGACCGCAAACGTGGATAAAGCCGATGCGAAAAAGCTTTGTGCTAAGGTGCATCAAGTGATGTCACAGCGTTTAGCTGAATTAAATCAAGAAGCATCGCTATTAATGGCTAAACCTCAGTAGCTTTATCACGTATAATTAGCCCTATAGCGTATTTAAATTTGTTAACGGAGAGAATCCATGTCTATTGAAGCTCAACTTAAAGAGCAATTTGCCGAGAACCGTGAAATTATTCAGGCGCTGCTTGATGATGGTTCACAAGCTGATGCTGAATATACTATCGAGCATCATTTCTCTTCGACTAACTTTGATCGTTTAGAAAAAGCCGCAGTTGATGCTTTCAAATTAGGTTTTGAAGTTAACGACGCTGAAGAGATGGAGCTTGAAGATGGCTCAACCATTATTTGCTTTGATGCTATCGCCAATCATGCTCTTGAAGCATCGTTACTTGATAAAGCATGCGAGCAGTTAATGCTGCTTGCTGCCAAGCAAAAAGTTGATTATGACGGCTGGGGCACCTTCTTTATTGGTGACGAAGAAGAGCTTGATGAAGATGAAGACCAAGATGACGACGGTTTCTAAATCATTAACGACTATCGCTTAACTAGCGTCACTCGTTTAATAAATAAGCCCACTCAATTGTGGGCTTTTTAATGGCTTATCGCGGTGGGGATAAAATGAACCTCTGCAGGTTATTTTTCAAATACCGTGGTTTGATTACGGCCATTTTCTTTCGATTGATATAAAGCTTTATCGGCGCCAGATAACCAACTTACACTGCTAGTGGTGGCAGAGGATAAATCATTAACGCCAATACTGATGGTCATTTTAATGATTTGATTGTTATAAACCACTTGCGAGGCTTCGACTTTTTTACGCAGTCGCTCAGTGAAGTATTTTGATTCAGCAGCGGTGGTATAAGTTAATACTACCGCAAACTCCTCACCGCCATAGCGGCCGGCAAAATCAGTTTCACGTAATGATTGCTTTAATATGTTGGCGAGGCTTTGAATGACTTTGTCACCTGCAGGGTGGCCGTATTTATCATTGATGGCTTTAAAATGATCGATATCAATCATTATCATACTGGCTTTTTCACCATAACGGGCAAAGCGCTCGTATTCTTTTTCAAAGCAAACTTGCCAATGACGGCGATTATACAACTGGGTTAAGCTGTCGGTTTGGCTGAGAGTTTCTAGTTGCTCATTGACTGATTTTAGCTGTAATTTATTGATGGCGATATCAGTCACATCATAAACGATAATACTAATATGGGTGATTTCACCCGTTAGCGACGCCAGTGGCAGCAAAGTAATGTTTTGGTACATGTAATCAGCGCGGCCAGTGATCGGGCGATAATTTTTAAACTGGAAGACATAAGGGCGCTGCTCCCAGCTGATGAAAGATCGGTTTTTGAGTAGAAATACCGACTCCATTTTTTGCTTAAGCCACTCAGAGGGTAAATCGTTAAACGCTTCAAAAAGATTGCGACCTTTAATACTGTTAGGTGACACACCGCTATGGTTTTCCATGAAACCATTCCAAAGCTGGATATTGTAGTCACGATCTAACACCACCAAGCCAACTTCAATGGTTTGTACCATATCAATAAGCCAGTGTAGCTCGTTCATTGCGCTTTGATCAGTAGCCATGCTCTAACATCCGTATTGTATTATTCTTTTTATATGCAATGTTAAGTCATTGCAATTAACTAACTGTTTATATGATTATTATCTTAATCTATTCAAATATATAGTGAAGCTTTGCATTCAATGTAGGGATTGAGTCTTCCGTAAATAACAGTAATAAGTCACACTGAATATTGTGGTCTTCAATCTGATAATTGATTTCCATGGCAAGGGTGCGTTGCCATTTTTCTGAGTTGTCATGGATAAGCTCATTTACCGTGCAGTGGCGACCAAGTACAACGGGGTGACCTTGACTAAATTTCATATCAAGCTGCTCTGAAATGCCATTCAAGAATGCCCCAATAAGCACATTACCAGTATCAATGAGCACTTCAATTTCATTGTTAGCATCTTCAGGATCACTGTGGCCCATGAGTTTAGCCATGTCAGCAAAGCTTGAGTCATGGAACAGTAATAACGCCTCACCAGCAACCCCAGCGCCAATAAAACCTTGGCATAATGCAGAAATCTTCGAGCTTTCTTCGGTGGCTTTAAGTGCCATGGTCAGTTCGCTGACTTCTAAAACATTGACGTTGGGGATTGGCAGTTTTACAAAAACATCGAGTAGTTTCGCTAATAAGTCGGCAGCGCGGCCCATGGCGACATTGGCAATTTCTTGGCAAGCGTCACGTAAATCAACTTTAAACATCGGCGTGTCATTGGTTGATTGTTTAAGGGCTAAAGTTAAAATGCCGTATTCTTCTAAGATATTGCTGATGGACTCAGCACTAACCGGCTTTTGAATAAAATCTAATGCGCCAAGGGCTTTTACTCGCTCATGGGCTTTTAATTGAATATCACCAGAGACCACAATGACTAAGGCGGGCAAGTCTTCTCGCTGAATGGCTTCTAGTACTTCATAGCCATCCATGACGGGCATATTAAGGTCGAGAAAGACAATTTCCCCTTTTCCTTGACGGATCACCTCCAAGCCTTCTTCACCATTGGTGGCGTAACTGATTTCAACATCCCAATGTTTGGGAAGTGTTCGCGCCATTTGTTTTCTGGCTAATCCTGAGTCATCACAGATTAAAATAGGAATAGTCATGGCTACAGCAGATCCTTTTACAGGGTATTATTATTTTGAATGCATTAGCTATTACTCGATCGAGCACTTAAACGAACTCCGATTAAACAAGAAAAATGAGTCGATGAGTAATGTTACTTTTTATGGGCAAACATACTACAACTTATTGCTGACTTTTCGCACCAAAAATCGACAATTTTTTGGCGTTTAACGAAAAAATGCTCTTAAATTCAGTAAATCTGAATTTTGACGGCACTTTTGTTCCTGCGGGAACATATATATTGTTGTAGTTTTAGCAGCTTATGAAGAATATCAAATTAGCTTAACTATTCGCCAGTAAGCCAATTTATGCTAACGTAACTTCTGGACTGACCAGTTATTATTTATATTAAGGATGAACAATGAATAAGAAGTTAGTGGCGTTAAAAAAACAAAACGGTATTGCTTTTGTGACGCTAAACCGACCAGATAAATATAACGCGCTCAATTATGAAATGTTTAAAGCCATTGATAAAACCATTAAAAATATTAGAAAAGATAGCGAAATTAATGCGGTCATATTATCCGGCGCCGATGGTAATTTCTCTTCGGGCTTAGATGTTAAAGCGATTGCTAAATCCCCCTCCATGATTGCCAAATTGCTGTTCAAATGGCTACCAGGTAATGCCAACTTAGCCCAGCGGGTGTCTATTGGCTGGCAGCGTTTACCCATCCCTGTGATTGCAGTATTAGATGGCTGCTGTTTTGGTGGCGGTATGCAAATTGCGCTAGGGGCAGATATTCGTATTGCAAGTGATGATGCCAAGCTGTCTATTATGGAATCAAAATGGGGCTTAGTGCCTGATATGGCTGGACTGGCAGCGCTTAGACAGGTGATGCCCAAAGATAAGGCCTTAAAAATTACCTATAGCGCAGAAGTGCTATCAGCCGCACAGGCGCTAGATTTTGGTTTAGTGACCGAGAAAAGTTCACAGCCATTGCAGCGTGCTATTGAGCTTGCCGAGCAGTTTATGACCCGCTCTCCTGATGTGAATGCGGCCATTAAAATGAGCATTAATCATAGTTGGTCAGCCTCAACAAGGCGGTTATTAAGTCGTGAGTCTTTAAGCCAAGTTCGCCTGTTAGCGGGTAAAAACCGTATCATTGCCGCTAATCGTGAAATAAAGCAAACCGAGCAAGCTTATCAGTCTCGTCAGCCTTGGTGGTGATAATGAGCGAGTCAGTTGTGAGTTAATCAGCTTTTAGACTAGTGCGGCCAATACTGTATTACACAAATTTAGTGAATAGCTGAAAGGCCATTGGAGATTGATTATTATGCGATGTTATTGAAAAAATTGAAAATACGCCTTATTACTCAGTCTTAAAATAAGCAAATAGCCATTAAGGGGCAGCAATATGCTGGCCCTTTTTATCGTGCGGTAATGACTTTACTAAAGCCTGCAATATGATGCAGCACTTGCTCCCAACCACTTTGATTATCGAGATTAAGCGCTAATTGATATTGGCGGTAATACTGGCTCGATTTAGCTTTATTGAGTGCTTTTCTGCTAGCACTTTCAGTCATAGATATTTGATGAGCATCGGCTGATTGCAGATCCAGTATTGGGATATCGATTTCTCTGAGCTGTTGGGCAATGGATAAACCGCGATGTTGCGGCGCAATAATCTGCTCATATTCACGATAGGGGTTAATCACCACTAATAAGTCGGGCTTGGCTAGCTTAGCTTCAAAAAGTAAGTTAATGACCATGCCCGCACTATCATCGGTGACGATTAATAGTCTTTTTCCTGGGAACTGCGCCTCAATAACTTGCAATTGGTCGAGACTGTCCACCATAAGTTCTTGCTGAAAGTTACGCAGTTCAAGTAGTTGGTTTGAGCTAAATTTGGGGGCTTGCTGGTGACGACTCAGGGTTAACTGCGCTTCACCGGCTTTGGGAATTTCTTCGGCGTCAGTGGCAAAATTTGGTCGGTATAAACCTTCAGTGGGTTTTATGCTCAAGCTTGCCCAGCCAAATGCGGGGATCTCATCACGTAAATAGCGAATTAGGCCACTGCCACTGGCGGGGGAATCGGTTGGACCGACGATAATAGCTGCGCCGCGCTGGTGCGGGCCTTGCCAAGGTTTGACCCAAACTGGCTGTTGTTGATCTTGGACGCTGATAAATTGTTTTCCAGCATTAGCAGTAGGCAACTCACTGGCTGCCATAGCATTGTGACAGAAAAGGCTGAGGCTAAAAAGACTGGTAACAGATAAAACAAACAGAGGCTTTAGCAGCAATGTGGCTTCCTTAACGAATCTTGCGATGTCATCACTATAGGCTTGTGCGCTTATGTTTATGAGCTTATGTTTACGCTAAACACTTAAAACAATGACAAAAAATAGATACAAAAAAGCCCTGAAGTTCAGGGCTTTTTGCTTCGAATTAGCAGTGTATTATACGTGGCTAACTAATACCATTCTAATAGCGTCAAGTTGGAATTGACTATCATCAATATAGCCATTTAATTCAGCCATTTGATTGCGAATAAAATCCACTTCAGAATCTCGAATATTCGGATTCACGGCCTTTAGCGCTTCAAGTCGGGTCAACTCACTAGTTAGCTGGGTGGTCATTTTTTCACGGGCTTGCTCAACCAGTTTGGCTAATTCAATTTCAGCCTGTTGCTGACCTTTTGCCAGTAACGGGTGCAAAATAGGTTGTGATGCATTCACAAGCTTACTGGCAATATGACGGTTAACCGCACTTAACTGTTTATCAAAGCTCTTATAATCGACTTTGTCAGCTAAGTTTTGGCCACTTTTATCCAATAACACTCGGATAGGGGTTGGTGGCATATAGCGATAAAGCTGTGATGACTTAGGTGCCGAAACATCAGCCATGTAAATTAACTCAAGGAACAAGGTTCCAGCAGGTAAGGCTTTGTTTTTAAGCACTGCAACACTGGTGGTTCCGGTTTCTGAGTCAGTGATTAAGTCTAACGCCGTTTGCACTAATGGATGCTCTTGGGAGATAAAGGCAATATCATCACGTGATAGGGCAGTTTCACGATCAAATGTCACAGAAATACCATCTTCAGGCAGACCTGGGTACGATGGGAATAGCATGTGCTCACTTGGGCGTAATACGATTGAGTTCTCGCCGCGATCTTCTTGATCCACACCGATAATGTCCCACAAGCGGATCACCGAACCAATTAAGTGGGTATCTGAGTCTCGCTCCGCTAAGCGTTCAACTAACTTTTTAGATTGCTCGCCGCCATGGGAGTTAATCTCTAACAGCTTATCGCGGCCTTGCTCCATCGCTTGCTTAAGTGCTTGGTAACGGCTTTGGGTACCGTTAAGCAGCGCTGTCATTAGCTCTGGGTTGTCATCGTTGAGTACGTTCATTAGCTCATCAGCAAATTCATTGAACAATACATGGCCACTTGGGCAGGTAAGTTCAAATGAGTTTAAGCCTTGATGATACCAATGCATCAGTCTTTCTTGGGCGGTGTCTTCAAGGTATGGCAAATGAATTTGAATATCATTTTGCTGACCAATACGATCTAATCGACCAATACGTTGCTCAAGTAAGTCAGGGTTGAGCGGTAAATCAAATAGCACTAATTGACTCGCAAATTGGAAGTTACGCCCTTCAGAGCCAATTTCAGAACAAATTAACGCCTGAGCGCCGCCTTCTTCTTGGGCAAAGTACGCGCCGGCTTTGTCACGTTCAATAATCGACATCCCTTCATGGAAAACGGTTGCCTGAATACCTTCACGGGTGCGCAGTGCTTCTTCAAGGCTTAATGCCGTTTCTGCTTGGCTAGCAATAATCAGCACTTTTTTACTGCGATTATCTTTTAAGAATTCAATTAACCAATCGACTCGCGGATCAAACTTCCACCAACTGGCACTATCGGTTTCAAAGGCTTGATACAGTTTTTCAGGGCTTAGAGATTGCTTAGCTTGATCTTGTGCTGATTTTTTCGATCCCATCATGGCATTAACGCGCTCAGCCGTGACGTATTCTTGCGGCATAGCCAGTGGATGCGGATTAAAAATACGGGTCGGGAAGCCACTGACAGAGGCGCGGCTGTTACGGTATAAAATGCGGCCAGTACCGTGACGGTCGAGTAAATCTTGTAATAACTCAGCGCGGGCAGCTTGCTGGGCGTCAGCATCGACATCATCTGCTTGGATAAGCTTAATGCTTGCGCTGATGTCTTTCTCGCTGAGTAATTCGGTTAAGCTGACAACAGCACTGTCAGCTAACTTGTCGTTGGCAGCTAATGCTTCGGCGGCCTCGGCAACGCTTTGATAGCTTTTTTCTTCTTCAAGAAACGCGTTGTAGTCGTAGAAGCGATCTGGATCCAGTAATCGTAAACGAGCAAAGTGACTTTCATGGCCTAATTGATCTGGCGTTGCCGTGAGCAATAACACTCCAGGCACTTCTTCACTTAAGGCTTCTACGATTTGATAAGCGCGACTTGGGGCGGTTTCGCTCCACTCAAGGTGATGGGCTTCATCCACTACCATTAAGTCCCAATCGGCATCGACAGCTTGTTCTAAACGGCGCTTTTTACGTAATAGTTCTAATGAACAAATGACTAATTGTTCAGTGTAAAAAGGGTTGTCGTTATCGGCATAGGCTTCAACGCAGCGATCTTCATCGAAAATAGAAAAACGTAAGTTAAAGCGGCGCAGCATTTCAACTAACCACTGATGGCGCAAAGTGTCAGGCACAATCACTAAGATACGTTCAGCACGGCCAGTCAATAATTGTTGATGGATAATAAGGCCAGCTTCAATGGTTTTACCTAAACCTACTTCATCGGCTAAAAGTACTCTAGGGGCATAGCGACGACCGACTTCATGGGCAATCCACTGTTGATGTGGAATTAAACCAACACGTGGGCCTTGTTGCCCAAGCAAATCTGAGGTGGCAAGTTTATGGCGTAGCATTTGGCTTTGGTAACGAATACCAAAGCGCTCTAGACGATCAATTTGACCGGCAAATAATCTGTCTTGTGGTTTATTAAAACGAATGTTGTGGTTTAGTAAGGTTTCACGCAGACGTACCGTCTCGTTGGTCTCACTGTGGATACCAACATAGGTGACTAAACCATCTTTTTCTTCGACTTCACTGATGGTTAGGCTCCAGCCTTCATGGCTTTCTACGGAGTCACCGGGATTAAAAATTACACGAGTTAATGGCGCTTCACTGCGGGAGAACAAACGGTTCTCATCGGCGGCAGGAAACAATACTGTCACCATACGGCCTTCAACAGCAACCACAGTTCCTAAACCAAGTTCTGACTCGGTATCACTAATCCAGCGTTGACCTAAAGAAAACGGCATTTTTTACTCTCATTCGGGACGGATAAACACAAAGGGCGCGTATGTTATACCAAACGCTACTCAATTTAAATTCTAGCAGTGATTTAAATATTCATCTGAAGGAATTTCACTTTTACGCCAGCGATTTTTTGACATCTTAGTGTCATCTTGGTGTCATCTCAGTGCCAACTTTAACAACTTAAACTCGAACCTTTAATCAATAAAATGATATTGAGACTTGATATAATTACTGGCATAGTAAATTTAAGTTTGGTTGAAAATCAATCATGATGATTCGATTAATCCAGCTTATGAACAGGAGTTTATATTGCTTTAATCCCATAGTTACATTTTGTATTGAGCACTCTGGAGGCGCCATGGAACGAGACGACAGAAAGTTGTTTGTACTGGATACCAATGTGTTACTACATGAACCTTTAGCGATATATTCGTTTAAAGAACATGACGTAATAATTCCCATGACTGTGTTAGAAGAATTAGACAATATAAAGGATAGAAAGCACGATATTAGCCGTGATGCCCGGGTCGCGATTAGGGCATTGGAAGACATACTTGGCGGTAAGACCTCGCCGGAACAAATTCTAAACGGCGTTGCACTCCCAAGCCGCGAAGGACATTTAGACGTATCAGGTAGTTTATCTATTTTCCCCGACCATCAAATCGACTTTATCATTGGTGCTCTGCCAGGCGATAATAACGATAATCGTATTATTAACACCGCACTTCATCTACAAAATCTGCATCAGCCTCGTCAGGTCGTATTAGTCACCAAAGACATTAATATGCGCCTTAAAGCTAAAGGGGCGGGTATTGAGCGAGTTGAAGACTATCGCACCGATCAGTTAATTGATGATATTCGCTTTTTGGCGAAAGGCTTTTATCAGTTTGACGGTGATTTTTGGGACAAGGTGGATAAAGTCTCTACTGATAGAGAAGCTGGCAAAGTCGTCCATCAGGTGGATATCGATGCCGTAGGTAACGAGCCCTTCTACAGTAATCAATACCTTATCGATGAAACCTCTGATTTTTGCGGCAAGGTTGCCAGCAAAACCGCAACACATCTTAATATCATCGATTATGGCCGCGAAAGGCTTAATCATTTGCAAGCTTGGGGTGTTAAACCTAAGAATATTTATCAGGGGATGGCGTTAAATGCTTTGCTAGATCCAGATATTGACTTAGTGATCCTCACCGGCCCCGCCGGTTGTGGTAAAACCTTAATTGCCATGGCGGCTGCGCTTGAGCTGGTGGTTGAGCAAAACCAGTACGAAAAAGTCATTGTAACCCGTAACACCCCTGAAATTGCCGAGTCCATCGGTTTTTTACCTGGCACCGAAGAGGAAAAAATGGCGCCCTGGCTTGCGGCAATTACTGATACCCTTGAGGTGCTGCATAAAAATGATGTTAACCCCACCGGCAGCATGAACTACATCATGGAGAAGGCGAACGTGCAGTTTAA
The DNA here is from genome assembly GCF_030548015.1 of Shewanella sp. 4_MG-2023. NCBI lineage: Bacteria > Pseudomonadati > Pseudomonadota > Gammaproteobacteria > Alteromonadales > Shewanellaceae > Shewanella > Shewanella sp. 4_MG-2023. Next base: position 34,654 of record NZ_JAUORL010000023.1, on the reverse strand, counting down.
ATCGATTAACTTTATGCGTGGCCGCTCGATTCAAAATTCAGTGGTCATTTTAGATGAATGCCAAAACCTGACCGCATCACAAATCAAAACCATGATCACCCGCATGGGCGAGGGCACCAAACTAGTGTGTTGTGGTAACTTGGCGCAAATAGACTCAACCTATTTGACGGCGGTGACATCAGGTTTAACCTATATTGTGGAGCGTTTTAAAGACTTTGACGGCAGTGCCAATATTTACCTTAATGGTGTGGTGCGATCTCGCTTAGCAGAGTTTGCTGAAGAGAACTTATAAGCACTTCTGCTTTAAAGTACCGTTTATGGCTACCTGTTAGGTGGCCATTTTTTATTTTTAAGCAATCTGTTTCAACGAGCTCTTTTAACGCGCCTTTTATGTAAGCGGCCAGTTTACGGGTTATTGCCAAGAATAATGGTCAGATTTTTGCTATGTTTTTAGTGGAATGGAGTGAAAAATAAATTAGTCATGTTTTGTGAACATTTATTCGTGTGATTGCGAATATGTTCCTGATAATATGCATAAATAGACATTGTTAGCGTACCTCCTTTTTTACCTTATTAAATATCTACGCTGCTAAGAAAAGCCAAAGGGTTTTCAATGAAATCGACCGAGCCAGAATTACAATTAAAATCGCTTATTCAAAGAAAGTATAACCGAGCCGTTTTTTATACTTATATTGGTGTAATTGTTATGGCACTTTTATCGGCATGGGTATTGTTTGAGCGTGAAAAAACCCAGCTAATTAAAGAGCGTGAAGAGCAAGTATTGCGTCATGTCTTGCAAATTGATTTACTGCTGGAGTCGAGTATCCGTGCAGTAAAAAGCTTACGTAACGTCGCCGTAGATAACTTACGTTTAGGCGAGTTAGTCCGTAAAGATCGCTTACCTCAATACGAAAAATTCAATGAAGATGGTCAATTTTTTACCTTAGAGCCAAGTTATGCCACTAGTGGTGAGCCCTTTACCAATATGGGGCGCATTACCGGTATGGGTACCCTTGATGGCCGCAGCGACAGGTTTTATCAAGAATTAGAAATGCTATTTGAGCTGTCGTTGTCTTTCCCTGTTGCGAAAGAGGCCGCCCCTAAAGCTTCTTCGATTTATTACATATCCAAACAAAGGATCATGTCGTCATTTCCGTGGACCAATGACGAGTACCGTTTTCGAGAAGAGCTGCTTAATAAAAAACAATTCCAACTTGCTACTCCTGCCATGAATCCGCAGCGCAGTGTTTTTTGGCGTGAAGCTTATGTAGATTTAGCCGATCAAGGTTTGTTAACCACCCTAGGTCTGCCAGTATATCTTGAAGATGAGTTTATTGGTTCAATCAATTTAGACATGACTTTGGCATCGTTAGCTAAGCAAATGCGGATGTATTTTAAAATGCCGGGTACAGTGATTTTGCTGGATCAATATAACAATATATTGTCCCACAGTGATTTTGAAGCCAGCGATATGAACCGGGTTTATCATATCAGTCAGCGCATTCCGTCAGAGCTGCATTCTTTGCCTGAATCAGAAATGTTCGATGCCCATGATGGCATACTGCGCAACGGCTACTATATTCACTCAGTCGCGCTGCAAAACCCGCCATGGCGCTTGCTATATCTGCAAGATGAAGACCTGTTATTCCAAGACGCTTGGGATAAGTTAAAAGTGAGTTTCTTACTGGTGGTTTTCGCCTTGTCAGTGCTGGTGACCATTGTTCACTGGCAAACTCGCCGCTCATTCGTTAACCCTGCCTCACGTTTATTGACCCATTTGGAAGAGTGTTCTCGCGAGCCTAAATCGCCACCTGAAAAAATCACTGAAGGTTGGGAGCCGTGGTTCTTGCTGGTGAGTCGTATTTTTGAAGAGAACAAACAATATACCGGTCATCTAGCCGAGCAAAATAAACGTCTGGATAACTTAGTCGCAAGGCGCACCCAACGTTTGCGCGATACTACTGAGCGCCGAGAACGTGAGTTTGCACTATTACGCTCATTGATTGACTCAATCCCAGAGGCGATTGTTTACAAAGATAAAGAAGGTAAGTATTTAGGCTGTAATAAATCGGCTGAGTACATGCTGGGCTGCAAAGAAAGTGACATGATCGGGCAATTGTCCCTTGATACCAGTTACGATCAAGGCGTGCGTAGCCGCGAAGAAGATCAAAAAGTATTAACCGAACGCTCACTGATGCGTTATCAAGAAAAAGCCGATATTGGTGGTAAAACGGTACTGCTCGATACCTTAAAACTGCCATTTTATAACCGCCGCGGCGAGTTATTAGGGCTTATTTCAGTATGGCGTGATGTCACCCGTGAATATGAATCGGCTGAGCAATTACGATTATCTGAAGAGCGTTACCATTTAGCCATGGATGCAGTAGAAGATGGCTTGTGGGATTGGTATTTAGATTCAGAGCAGCTGATTTGTAACCCCGCATTTTATTCAATGCTAGGTTATAAGCCGAACGAATTTCCAGCGCTTATTTCAGCAACGGATGCACTTATTCACCCAGACGATCGCATGCGAGTCGAAGAGTATCGAAGTGCATATGCGCTAAAGCCCAAAGGAACCTATGAGATTGAATACCGTATGCGCTCTAAATCTGGAAAGTATCATTGGGTGCTGTCTCGGGGCCGAGCAGTGGAGTTTGCTGCCGATGGTCAGTCTAAGCGAATGCTGGGTACGCATAAAGATATTACCCGCCAAAAGAGTAACGAAGTGGCCTTGCTTGAAGCTAAGCAAGATGCTGAGTTAGCCAACATGTATAAGAGTGAATTCTTGGCCAATATGAGCCATGAAATTCGTACACCGATGAATGCCATTATCGGTATGTTGCAATTGGCGCTGCGAACTCAGTTAACCGCTCAGCAAAAAGATTATTTAAATAAAGCGGGATTCTCTGCTCAGTCATTACTGCGCATTATTAATGATATTTTGGATTTCTCTAAAATTGAAGCGGGTAAATTAGAGCTTGAAAGGGTGTCATTCCCACTGGATAAAGTGCTTGATCATGTCATTGATATGAATGCGCAAAAGGCTCAAGAAAAAGGCGTTGAGTTACTACTATATGCCCCGGTTACCGCTGGGCTAATTCTCAGTGGTGACCCTCTGCGTTTAGGGCAAATTTTAGTTAACTTATTATCTAACGCGGTTAAATTTACTCAAAATGGTGAGATTGAACTGGGCTGTGAAGATGTAGGCGAGCGAGATCACCGTATTACCCTTAAGTTTTGGGTACGCGATACCGGTATTGGTATTAGCCAAGAGCAACAAGCGAACTTGTTTGATGCCTTCTCCCAAGCTGATGGTTCTACCACTCGAAAATATGGTGGTACCGGATTAGGCCTGTCTATTAGTAAGCATTTAGTCTCGCTGATGGGCGGCACCATGGCCGTTGAATCAGAGCTCAATCAAGGGAGTACTTTCAGCTTTACCATTAGTTTTGAAATTGCTGAAGAAAATGTGGTTGAGCCATTGGTGGTGCCAAAGCAGTTAAATAACTTAACTACCTTAGTGGTGGATGATAACCCAAGTGCTTTGCAGATATATTCCACCTTGATGCGCGACTTTAGCTTTGGGGTGAAAACCGCGCAAAGTGGTGCACAGGCACTAGATGTTTTAGCCCACAGCCCAATAGATTTATTATTGCTTGATTGGATGATGCCTGAAATGGGCGGCGGCGATGTGATTAATATCATTGATGAAATGGTTGCTGATGGGCGGATTAAAAAGCGTCCGGTGATTATTTTAATGACCGCTTATAGTGCTGAGCCGTTAGAGGCCGAGTTTGATGTCAGTCGTGTGTTTGCTGTTTTGCAAAAGCCTTTTAAAGCATCAGCCTTGTTTGATGAGATTATTGGCGCCTTTGCCGCTGAGCCTCAATTGAATGTAGCGCCTGTGGTTGAAGAGGATTCCGAAGCTGCCAAACAAACCGGATTAGTCTTGCTGGTTGAAGATAACTTTATTAATCAGCAGGTAGCCACCGAGCTACTTAAAAGCGCCGGTTATGAAGTTGAAGTGGCTGATAATGGTCAAATAGCACTAGATATGATCGATACTCGTCCGTTTGATGCCGTATTGATGGATATTCAAATGCCGGTCATGGATGGCTTGACTGCTGCCAGAGAATTACGTAAGCGTTACACTACAGAGCAAATGCCGATTATTGCCATGACGGCCCACGCCATGTCTGGTGACAGAGAGAAAAGTATTCAAGCGGGCATGAATGCCCATATCACCAAGCCGATAGTATTAAATGAATTGTTTGATACCTTAGAGCATTGGATTGACTATAAAAATCAGCAGCAAAAATAACAACAATAATGGCGTCAGTTAAGTCGCCAATAATAACAATTAACCTGAGCACAACAACAAGGGAGAGTGTTGAATGGATCGTAAAAGTATGGCGCTTGCTTCAGTCATGGCATTAACGCCAGTACTCATGGCAACCCCAATTATGACTTACGCTGCGACCTCAGCGGCGCAGAAAGTGATAAAGCAAAGTGACAAAGCCCAAGGGTTTATCAACTTTTATTTCCAAAATAGCTCTGGGGAATTGTTTTTAGAAGCAAACCGACTCAATGAGCCCTTTTTACTGATCAGCAGTTTACCCCATGGCGTTGGTTCTAATGATATAGGCCTAGACCGAGGCCAACTCGGGCAAACACGCATGGTGCAATTTGAGCGCCACGGTCCTTATATTCTGCTTAAACAGTTAAATACCTTTTATCGGGCATCAAGCGATAACCCAGCGGAACAGCTAGCGGTCAAAGAGGCGTTTGCTGAATCGGTATTATGGCGCGGTAAAGTGGTCGAAGGTAAAACGCCGCTAGTTGCGGTTAATGATCTAATGATTAATGATTTACATGGGGTTTCTCAGCGTTTAGCTGACACTAAGCAAGGCAGTTATACCTTGGATAAATCCCGCTCAGTTATCTTACCCCAAGGAGTTAAGTCATTTGAGCAAAATGCCGATGTCGATGTTTTACTGACTTTCAATAGCGCTAAAGCTGGCGAATTTGTTAAGCAGGTGACTCCAGATGGCAAGTTTGTTTCAGTGCGAATGCGCTACTCTTTTGTGGCCTTGCCAGAAGCGGGTTATCAGCCCCGCGCTTATCAGCCGATGAGTGGTTATTTATCAGATGAGTATTTTGATTACTCTGCGCCTATCGACTCGCCAGTAAGCAAACAATATCTTTTACGTCATCGACTTGAAAAAGTCACCCCAGGTATTGCTCCTAGTGAAGTGGTTAAACCGATTACTTATTATCTTGATCCTGGCGTGCCAGAGCCTATTCGCTCAGCATTACTCGATGGTGGCCGCTGGTGGGAAGAAGCCTTTAATGAAGCAGGCTTTATTAATGGTTTTAAGCTGGAGATATTACCAGAAGATGCCGACCCACAAGATATTCGTTATAACATGATCCAATGGGTGCATCGTGCGACTCGCGGCTGGTCTTATGGCGCGTCAATTAAAGATCCGCGCACCGGTGAGATCATTAAAGGCCATGTCACCCTTGGGAGTTTGCGGGTTAAACAAGACCACCTTATTGCTCGCGGTTTAACCGCAGGTTGGCAAGACCGAGATGCCGCTGCTGAGGCATCAATGGCCTTAGCATTGGCGCGTATACGCCAATTGTCAGCTCACGAGATTGGCCATACCTTGGGGCTAGATCATAACTTTGCCGCCTCAACCAATGACAATGCTTCGGTGATGGATTATCCCCATCCCAACATTACCCTTAAAGGGGATCAAGTTGATATTTCAGCGCCATACGTTGAAGGCATTGGTGAGTGGGACAAGTTTACTATTGCTTACGGCTATGGCGATAAAGCTAATGCTGACGAGCTAGTGAAACAAGCCAGAACAGCAGGATTGCGTTACATTGGTGAAGCAGATTCCCGCTCAGCATCAGCAAGCCATGCCTATGCAAGTTTATGGGATAACGGTAACTCTGCAGCAGCAGAACTAACACGATTAGAGCAAGTGCGCCGCAAGGCAATTGAGCAGTTTAATGCCAATGCCTTACTGCAAGAGCAGCCACTAGGTGAACTTGCCGATGTGTTTGTGCCAATTTACTTACTGACCCGTTTTCAAGTGGATGCCGCAGCGAAGTGGATTGGTGGCAGTGATTATAGCTATCAGCAGCATGGCTCAGCTGAGCGCTGGCATTATTTATCGCCCAAGTTACAAACTGAAGCCTTAAGCTCTTTATTAGCGCTACTATCGGCTGAAAGCTTAGCAGTACCGACTGAAGTCACTGAGTTATTAGTGCCTAAAGCAGGTAATTACCGCAAAACCCGAGAAAGCTTTGATTCTGGCATTGGGGTGTTAACCGACCCCATAGGAATGGCAGAGGTGATGAGCCGCCATGTGGTAAGCCGAATATTAGTTCCAGAAAGATTAAACCGTGTCAATCAAGGCTTTATGGATGATTCAGAGCAGTTATCTGTGGTGAGTCTCATCGATAAGTTATTGGCGAAAACGCTTTTTCAAGATTTACAGCGTGGGCAGTTGTTAGCTGTGCAGATGCGTGTCAATACCGTGGTATTAGATGAGTTACTATCTAGCTACCATAACGACAACACTTCAGCTGAAGTAAAAGCGCAATTGTTAGCGCGCTTAACGTATGCCGAGAAGCAATTAAAGCGCCGTAGCAATCGCGCCAGTAATTATCAAGCTGCCCATTTTGAATGGTTATTGCAAGGTTTAGCCAAAGGGCTTGAGTCAGCGGAGTATCGCTTTATTGCCAAACCTCTAATGATGCCACCGGGTTCGCCAATTTAGTTTTTTGCTATGAACTGCTCGTTATAAGTGCGTGGCTAAAAATGCCCTGTTAAGCCGGTATGCTCGGACTAACAGGGCTTTTTATTGGCAGTAATTTAGCCGATGAGATGACATCTGCAGATAATCACTCTGCTATTTGCTTTGGATTTTTAGGGTAAAAATGATCCGCTTTATGATCAATATGGGAAAACTGACGGGTATTTTTATAAGGCAGTTTCATAAAACCTGAGACCCCATGGCCTTGAATCTTACTGGCATGAAATAAGATTCTATCCAGAGAAGCTCTAAAAGCTGCTTGTTTTCTCGGGTTTAATAAGCGCAAATAACTGTGTATTTTTAGATGGTTAGGTAAGGCTTCAAAAATAATACAGCCGGTATGATGAATTTGGTTTATCCAACCCAGTTCTGTCATGATCTCGGTGGGCAGCTCAAGGTTCTCTTCAGGATCTTTACCATCTTCAAAGTAAGAATGTAGCCGCGAACGACCTTCTGATGCGGGCACATCACCCACTTCAAAACTTAATTGCGCATCGTTGACCATTTTATATGGCTCAGATGGATTGTTTCGCTCTAAATGTAAGGTGTCTTTAGCGTTAAAAAAGCAGGCTTTAAATACCCCGATACGTCGAATGCCGCGGGCTAAGGTCACCATATTATTGACCGCTTGGATTAACACTTCCTTAGTGTCGGGGTCATAAATAGCAAGGTTAGAGTCGATATAGACGCCGCTTTTACGCCAATGAATGGCAAGGCCTCCCACAATCGGGTATTGGGCTAATTTACCCACTGCGGCAATAAAGCCTTTTTCAGTGTCACCCATGCCCGCAAGAAAATTACGGTAATATTTTTCTAATTGAATATCATCCATCTTCGTAATGGGGTCTTGGGTGTTATGTTCCTTTAAAAATGATTTTCTGGAACTGTAACTCACGGTTTCGACTTGTTTTTGCTTTGGTAAAACCCACAGTGGTATATCTTCAATTAACGGCTGAGCCCCAAGGTGTGGCAAGTGCATACGGTGATTGTGGCGCATGCTCTTTAAAAAATAATCACCGGCTAAATTACGTCTGCTGGGGTCATCGCTAAGCATGCCATCTAAAGTGCGGGCCAGCTCAATGGGTAAACCTAAACTACTGGCGGTGATCACTTTACTGCCAAAGCGGCTAATTTGCCCTGATGCCAGTGCGTATAAGGTGGCTGCCACCCCTTGCTCATCAAACCTTGGACTGGATAACGCCCCATTAAGCTGATCTTCACCGATAAAGTACACATCGCCCATTCTGGCGTTGGTGTGTTGTTGATCGCTCGACATCAAGGACATCACATTGTCTTCAACCGAGTTATTATGCTCATCACGTTGGGCAAACACCGCCGAGCCCCAATCAATGAGTGATAAATGGTCGTTTTCAATGTCATACACTAAATTTGATGGCTTAATATCGCCATGGACTAAGCATTTACCTGTGCGCAGGTAGTACAATAAATTGGCCAATTGCCGTGCAATGCTGATGATCATGGCTATGGGTAACGTCCCCATTCGGTGACAGATTTTATCGAGATCTTCACCTTGGGCTCGCTCCATGACCATAATGCCTTGCTTGCCGACCCGCTCAAATTTGATGGCGTTAGGGACATTAGGGTGCACTAATTGACTGAGCATGAAGGCTTCTTCTTCAAGTCTATCTTGCACGCTTCGTGGCAGGGTAATGCGGGAAAACTTAAACACATGGGATTGGCTAATATCATTGATACCCGCAAACACAAAGCCATAGGCACCTTTGCCGATAAACTCGATATCATGATAACCAAGCTTGCTTAGTTGCTGTTTACATAAACGGATCCAGGCTCGATGCTTACGGGCATCTTCAGCCTTGAGCAGGTAAACTGATTGCTCTTCATTGATATAAAAATGCTGTAACTGCGGTGTTTGCAAAATTAACTTCCTATGTACCAAGGTGCCTGTTGAGTGTATTGGTATTGGCTTATCTCATAAACTCATATTTACACATTGCTGGCAAGCTATTGGATTGATTGAGCCGATTTTTTTTCTGTTTTAGCCTTTATAAAGCAAATTAACCTCACCTAGATCTCAAACCGACCTATCGTAAAAATTAGCTGTTGTAAACTTTGACGTGAGTCAAATTGTTTTGTGCGTTAGGTAGGTAGTATTTAAGTAAGTAAAAATATTCGGTTTAATCAAGGAGTGCTTATGCCTACCATTAACAAAGCGGATTTAATTTCACTATTTCCTTTTCCACGGCAACGTATTTTACAGTCGATGGAAGTTACTCACTGTCCACATGCGGTGTTTTATAATGCCAGTGATGAGCAATGTACTACTTGTCATCAGGGCGAAGAGTGCATTTGGATGAATCATAATGATGAACTGGTGGCCCTTGAGAAAAAATCAGTGGAAGATCTGAAACAACAGTTGTTGATTGCGGTGGACTTTATTGACTCGAATTTGAGCCCACATCATTTATCACGTCGTAATTGTCAATGTGATAACTGCAAGTGGCTTAAAAAAGTTCAGCATGTGCTTCAAGGTAAAGCTGAACAAGAGTAGCAGACATTGCCATTACTGTTGCTTTATAGCTTAGGTTTAGTCAATCAAAGTTGTCGTTTGTCGGGTTCAAACTGTGGTTTACGGGTTTAAGCTTTTTAGTGTTGCATCTCACTTTTAGAGTGATTAGAGTTAGACGCATTATTTACTGACTTGAGTTTATCTACATGGAAGCGAGTTTTTGGCATGAGAAGTGGCAGTTACAACAAATCGGTTTTCATCAGCCGCAAGTGAATCCATTTTTAGTAAAGTATTGGTCTACACTTGCCGTCGATAACAGCGCAGAGGTGTTTGTACCTTTATGTGGCAAGTCATTAGACATGTGTTACCTTGCAGAGCAAGGCCATGATGTTGTTGGCTGTGAGCTAAGCCAAACCGCTGTTGAGGACTTTTTTAGAGACAATAATTTGCCTGTGAGCATGACTTCGCAAGCTGAGCATCAATTTTTTTGTGCTGATCAAGTAACCCTTATTCAAGGTGATATTTTTACCCTACCATTAACGGCGACAAAGTCGATTCAGGCTTTTTACGATCGCGCCGCCTTAATTGCTTGGCCAGAGCAAATGCGCCAGCAATATGCACAACAGCTTGCCAAGTTAATTCCGGCTAAAGTTAAAGGGTTATTGATTACCTTAGACTACCCGCAAGCCGAGCTTAATGGTCCGCCATTTGCGGTGAGCCCGCAGTGGATTGAACAATACCTGGCGCCATATTTCGAGATTGAATTACTCGAGTGTGCTGATGTATTAGCGGAAAACCCACGCTTTATTAATAAGAATGTTTCTTGGCTAAATGAAGCGGCTTATTTGTTAACCCGCAAATCATCATAAACTTTTCTCTATTGTTTTAGTGAGCTGCAGACAATAAAAAAGCGACCATCAGGTCGCTTTTCAGTTGTAGACTAACTCGTTGTTAGAAGTCGTAACGCATACCTACACTGAAGACATTATCGTCTTTTAGATCAGTCTTAGTATTAACCACTGTGTAATCACCTTCATACATAGCGTAATGAGCAAACACTAAGGTTGATTTAGCAACGCGATAATCAGCACCAATAGTGATATTTTGCACATTGACATCATCAGGCATTACACCGGCAGTATCTTTTGTTAGGTTCTTGTAATAATTGCCAAAACCTGCTTCATCAGCGCCGTATTCTACTTTCAAGTTTACGCCATTTAAGTTGTAAGCTAGGTTAATAAAGTAAGTATTGCCGTCTTGATCTGAATTAGTCACACTTTCTGAGTTTTGGAATAAACCACCAATTTTAAAATCGCCGGCTTTAAATTGTGCTACTGCGCGGTATGCATCAATACCACCAATGGCTTTGTTATAAGCACCAGCAACATAGTAATTGTGTTTTTTAAGGCCTTTGTCACCAAAGGTCACGCTTAAGGCATATTGAGAGTCATCAGAGGCTTGATTATCTTCCATTAAATAAGTGGCATTAATGGTAAACATGTCAGCAATCAGCGGTGAATAGTACCAAAAACCATCGGCACTACGGGTTTGGCCGCCAACTAAACGATCCATATCGGCATTGGTGTTACCAAAAATATCCACACCACCTTCAGCAGCTTTAAATACGGTATCGTTACGGCCGACTAGCACTGAGCCGCCTTCAGTTTTAATTCCTAAGTAGGTGTTACGCGCTTTGAAAACATCACCTTTGCCAGACGTGTTCTCTACCTGAAATTCCATTTGGTATAGCACTTCAACGCCATCAGTAATTTTTTCACTGCCCTTCACACCCAATAGCGAGAAGTTATTTTCAATGTAAGTGCCACTTTCACCTAGGGTTACACCGTTAGTGCCGCCTTGCAGGGTTGCGCCGGTTTCGGAGTTGGTGATAGATAAATCTAAGCGACCGTAAAAATCAGGACCGTCGGCTAGCGCAGCGAACGAAGTGAGGGTTAAAACCGATACAACTGATGCAGATAATAATGTCTTTTTCATCTTTCATACTCCCTTTAGAACATGATGTTCTATCCCCATTTATATGGGATTGTTTTAGTGGTATTTTTCGCAGAACACTCTGCGTAACAAACTTGTTGCAATATTTACAGGTTTATCGTTAAAAAGTTGTGGCCTAGATCAAGTTTTTTGTTTTGAGGTGAAATTGGTGTGTAAAAGATGTGATAAATGCTGTGTATTTGGGTTTTGGTTAACACTTTTATAGCGTTATACCTATTTAGAGAGGTTCACATCTAATTAAAAATGCGCTAGCCCAGTAATTTATGAGATCTACATCAGGTTTAGGGATTGCTTAAGTGGGAGCTTTGAAGTGTTGTTATTGCAGTTTTTTTAGCTATTAGGTCATTAAAATCAACCTCTAATGACTAAAACAAAAAAAACGGCCTAAATAGACCGTTTTTAATCATCATATCGGTAGATAAATTAACGCTTAAAAACGATGATTAAGCCGTTAATAAGTCGCTGTGATGAGTTAGAAATCGTAGCGTAAACCCACAGTCACGATATCGTCATTTAAGCTTTGGCTAGTTTGGTTTAGTACCATGTCGCCATCATACTTAGTGTAGTGACCATATACTAAGGTACTTGGGCTAACGCGGTAATCTGCACCAACACTGAACTGGTTGATTTCGAAATCGCTCATGTTTTCTAAGCTAGAAGTATCATTAGCAAAACGGCTAGCGTACTTACCAAGACCTGAATCATCATAACCGTAAGCGGCTTTAAGCTTTAGGTTACCCATTAGGTAAGCTAGGTTTACGTAGTAGCTATCACCTTCAAGATGAGCTAGTTCAGCTTTTTGGCTTTTACTGTTTTGGTATAAACCGCCAACAATAAAGTCACCAAATTTAGCTTGTACTACACCACGGTATGCTTCTACATCGCTGATACCATCTTGGTATGCTGCAGCTGCATAAAAGTTATGTGTTTTAAATGCTTTATCACCAACAGTTGCGCTTAATGCATACATAGAACTGCTAGTTGATTCGTGATTATCATCCATTAAATAAGTCGCATTTAATGTCACTAAATCTGCAATTTTTGGTGAGTAATAGCTAATGCCATCAGCTTCACGGTTTTGACCAACAACTAATAAATCGATATCAGAGTTACTGTTACCAAATAAATCAAATCCACCTTCTGCTGCTTTGAACACAGTGTCGTTACGACCCACTAATGCAGTACCTGCAACTGTTTTAATACCTAAAAAGCTGTTACGAGCAGCAAAAGTATTACCAGAGTTATCAAAGTTAGAAACGCCGAACTCCATTTGATATAAGATTTCTACGTCATCACTGATTTTTTCAGAACCTTTAACACCTAACCATGAAAAGTTATTTTCAAGGACAGTGCCATCTTTTTGGTTTTGAGTTGCAATACCTTCACTAGAGTTAGTGATTGCAAGATCGGCGCGGCCATAAAAATTTGGGCCATCAGCTAGAGCAGTAAAAGAGGTCATTGCAGTGCAAGATAAAATAGCTGCAGTGATCAGGTTTTTTTTCATCATCTTAATCTTCCTTTGGTAAGGGCTTGATTTTTATCAGCTATGCTTGCTGATATTGATAGAAAATAACGACTGGGTTATCAACCTTATCGTTATTCATAGTAATTCCTGTTCTGTGGAGGATATTGCCACAAAAAGCTCATACCAAAGTGTGATCTATGTCACTTTAGGTTGGATTTAATTTATATGTATCATTATGATTTACAATGACTTAAATCGTAGTTAACAGTTTTATTGGTGCGGTTAACTGGCTTTCTTTGTTTTTGCTGCATGTTGCGGGTTTAGGTAATAGGTGTTTCAGTGTGTAACTAGGGTTTAACTAGGGTTTAACTAAGGTTTAATTGAGGAATACATTCAGATCTGCGTTGATTTCGTATAAAATACCGCCCCCACATTGAGAGTTTAAAGAGCAATACATGTTGTCTGAATCATACTTAAATCGTTTTGGTGGTATAGGTCGACTATACGGTCAAGCGGCATTGGAAAACTTTGCTAATGCACATGTCGTGATCATCGGTATTGGTGGGGTAGGGACTTGGGTCGCCGAATCGCTGGCTCGAAGTGGTATAGGGCAAATAACACTGATTGATTTAGATGACATATGTGTCACTAATACCAATCGTCAATCTCACGCAATTGCATCCACCATCGGCCAGTCCAAAGTTGAAGTAATGGCGCAGCGAATTATTGAAATTAATCCTGAGTGCGTGGTGAATGAAGTCGAAGACTTTATCACTGTCGATAATTTGGCGGAGCATCTGGGTAGTAAAGCCAGTCCGTTAGCGATTGATTATGTGGTTGACTGTATTGATGCCGTCAAACAAAAAGCGGCGTTAATTGCATGGTGTAAAAGAAATAAGCTGAAAATTGTCACCGTAGGTGGCGCGGGAGGTCAAACCGATCCCACTCAAATTCAGTTAACCGATTTAGCTAAAACTTATCAAGACCCATTATTAGCGAAAGTCAGAAACATTTTGCGTAGAGAATATAACTTTTCAAAAAATGTTGCCCGCAGGTTTGCCGTTGACGCAGTGTTTTCAACGCAACAACTGGTATATCCTCAAAATGATGGTAGCGTCTGCAGTACTAAAAATAGCGCCGATGGCAGTATGAGAATGGATTGTGCGTCAGGCTTTGGCGCAGTGACTATGGTTACTGGCACTTTTGGTTTTATTGCTGCAAGTCGAGTATTAGCCAAATTGGCAGCCAAATAATGTATACAGAATGCCAATATTTTTAAGCTTAACGTTTAGCTTATCAATCTCATTTAACCTATAGCTTAGTTTCGATCTTCATGGCGCATTAAACAGCTTATTTGATGCGCCTAACTGCCGTTGTTTGCTCTTCCCTCTAAATAAGTCATTGCGTTAACTGCTTTTATTCATTTCTCATTTTATTGGCATTGAAATTGCTTTACTAAGTCTAGATTCAAAAATCTGACACTGTGGATAGCATGATGATGAAAATGAAATTAAAGGCTGTAAATTTAGTGAATATCAAACGCGTTTTAGTCAGCACTATGCTGTGGTTAGTGATCGCTTGTGCGGTATTATTAGTTGCACCTCAGCACGTGCTTGAGACGCTTTCTTTGTCGGCTCTGGTGTCAGATTATGGCCATTTTATTGGCTTAGGGCTCATTGTTGGTGCCGCTTTTTTCTTAAGCCAATTATTCACCTTTGTGGTTGACGAGTCGATTGGGATTTTAAAAGAAAAACGCGCTGTTGAAACCATAGAAGCCAAAGTTAAGTTACTCGATCCCGCTGAGCGAGCGTTACTGCGAGAGTTCTTTTTACAGGGAGCGACAATTTTGGCGCTACCGCAAAACGAATTGGCAGTTAAAGGTCTAGTGGACAGTAATATTTTAGAGTTAGTGGGTAATGAGCGTCACTATGCGATTCAAGGACCGACTGCTGAGTATAAAATTTCAATGAAAGCGCGTTTGTATTTAAATCGTGAAGTATTGAGATTACCCGCAGGCGAGCCAAGTAAGGAAGAGCTTAATCACCTTATTAAAGCGCGACCACAGTTTGTAAATGGTCTAGTGCAATCTAGAAAGCATGCCGCGTAATCTAAAAATTAGGTTTAATAAACATAAAAATGGGGGCGAAAGCCCCCTAAAGAAACAAATAACAAATAACAAAAATTATAGAAGGAGGGTAGTAACTATTCCTTAGGAGCAGATTTCACAATAAACATCCACATCATGTAAGACATGATCCCCATGGTGCAGAAGATAACAATCATTGACAGCAATCCGATTGCGTTACCAAACATTAAATCTAACCAAAAAGCCATAATCATTATCCTTTCATTGTAAAACTAGCTTTAACATACTATTTTCATTTTTTAACATTTATGATCTTGATCAATAAAGTCAGTGCTTTTTAATGGGGAAGATTTATTAATGTCGATTAGCGCAAATTTACTCTACTTGAATGAGATTTAAGCTATTGAGATTGATTTGATCATTTTGCTTATGAAAGGGCTTGCCATTGTCATTGGCCTAGGTATAATTCCGTCACTCAATTGAGCCAAGCTTGATTGACTACAATATGATGCCAGCGTGATGAAATTGGTATACATGGGGGATTCAAAATACAACCCGTTTAGGTAGGTTTTGTATTCAAAGTGTTGATTAATATAATCATTATGGTGATAGTAAGCTAAATCATATCTGGTATGATTTGGTATGAAGATTTACGAATAAAGTTTTAAAATATAATTATTAAAGTTATTTTTTAAAACCTTATTTAGGTTAAAAAGTTTTGCCGCGGTGGTGGAATTGGTAGACACGATGGATTCAAAATCCATTTTCTTCGGAAGTGACGGTTCAAGTCCGTCTCGCGGTACCATCATAAGAGAGCCTTGCTAGAAATAGCAGGGCTTTTTTTTTACCAAAATTTCATATCTAAATCACTTTCTATCAAAGCCAAACAGAATTCAAAATATTTATTATTAACTTAAATTGTTAAATTGTTAAATTTAAAACAAATATCACCAATAAAGATACTTATAGTCGGTCGACTTATAGTCATCTTTTGGGCCTAATTTATCTTATGACAAAAAATAATATTCAGATCACTTTTGGTTTGTCTGTTCGTAAAGAAAGAAACCTCAAAGGTATGACCCAAGAAGAACTAGCACATTTGTGTGGGTTAGATAGGACTTATGTGGGCGGTATTGAACGCGGAGAGAGAAACGTCAGTTTAATAAATATTAGCAAAATAGCATTTGCTTTAGATAAAGAAATAAAGGATTTATTTTAATGAATTACGACCAGTTAAAACAAGAGATTTTTGATTACTTTCATACTGAACTAAGAGATATTACTTTTCAAATTCAAAACAGTAATATAACAAGAAATAAAAAAGCTACTCAAATTAATAATGCTGTTGAAAATGTTAAAAATAGAGTTGGTGATTTATTGGTTAATAAATATTCTCATCTAAATCGCCCCAAACTTTATATGCTCGTTCAATATTGTTATACAGTAATGAGCTTTGAATATAGAAATACGGTGTGGCCGTATGAATATATGGCTTTTTCTCGAAGAAATGGTGAACTTTGGGAGCGATTTTGTAAAGCTGCTTGGGATCACTCAGAAAAAGATACACTTTATAGAATACAAGCTCCTCATTTTAATGAAGTTAAGAACAATTTTATACAAAAAATCAGAGGTTATGTAGATGCCCCTGTCCACCAAAATCAATTAGTCGCGGATACAAATGAAATTTTTGAACTTGTTGGTGAAATCAATATGGTTGAAGATGAAATGTTTAATCTTCATAATCAAAACCACATAATTGATTTTAAAAGTGGCTTTGGTTCAAATGAGAAAGGGAATACATTAAGACTTTTAGCCGTTGGTAAAGCTTATAAACATTGGGATCAAAATGTAAATTTACTTTTCCTAGTTAGACAAAATGAAAATAATAATTACCTAGAAACAATTAGACGTAGTAATCTCTGGTCTGTTTTTTGCGGTGATGATGCTTATAATAAAATAGATGAATTGACCGATGCGGGGATTTGTGAAGTTAGGCGTGAGGCCGTAAATTTTCAAAATGATCTATCTCCAGAATTTTGGAGCTATTTAGTCCAAGAAAATATTCACGGTTATTTAAATTGGTAAAAACTTAAATAGCTTTAAAGGCGCAGGTTTGATCCTGCACCTTCAAATCTATAAGTTTTAAATAACAGATTTTATATATTTCGCTCTCATTAATTTAGTTTCGTTCCAGCCAAGCGATTTTGCCGTTTCTACTATTTTTGTTGCTTCATTAAGCTCTTCAATAGTTAACTTTGGAATTTTTAATCTTTTTAAGTAATTTGCTGAATTATTTGCTCCTGGAGCAATTAGTGATTTTAATTTTGATGAAAAATCATCATTTAAATAAATTAATAAAAAATTATGGTAATCATTATTTTTGGCAAAAACACCAACAACTCCTTGATCAAATATAGCATTATTAAAGGTAGAAGCAGAGAGTCGACCTGAAGTTACCATAGGTATAGCTAATCCTTCTTTAAAATAAAAAACTTTGTTTTGTAATCTTGCTTTTTTATCTTTATCGTAAAAAATGACAGCTTCTTTATCCCACCTAATACAACTATTGGTTGTTTCAAATGGTTCTCTATGTCCTCCTCGGATAAACGGAACATACGCTACTTCTTTAGCTATTCCAGACTCTTTCTCATCTAGAGTAGGAGTCATTATAACATCACTCCAGTTAACAGCATGCCCATTTACCCGCTTGGGTGGATTGTCTATGTTATAACCGCAATAGTCAGTATTATTTCCTGTATAAATACCTGTTTTACAATCGGCAATTTCATCTAAAGTAATAACATCACGACTAAAAGATACTGAACCAATAACCTTGGGGCTTATCCATGAATCATTGCAGTTTTCTATTAAATAAGAGCCTTTAATTGTTGTTTTGTCTGTATCAAGTAAATTAATTAGTGCTTCATCAGATGAAACAGCATCAATCCAGTTGATATCACAGTCAGGCGTGGTTTTTGTTTTAGTTCCTGCTATTATACATAAATTGCCGTATCCAAAATTCACCGAACCAAACCTCTTACTCTTAAATTGCAGTATATGGGTAGGTTTTGCTGTCTCTAAAATAAACTTTCTCAAATAAGTTAAATTTGTACTTGTAAAAAAAGTATCAGGCATGATGAAAACATATTTTCCATTTTCTTTTAAAGACTTCAATGTTAAATAGAAAAATAGCCCGTAAGATTCCCTAGCATACACATCAGGAAATTTTTTCTTAATATCCTTCCTATATTCTTTTGAGAATTTAAGCCCGTATGGGGGGTTACATATCGTAGAGTCGTATTCCCTATCTGGTAACATTTCAACTCTATTTTCTGAATGAATATGGTAATCAATAAAGTCTAAGTGATAATAATTGCAGTTGTTAAATTTAACTTCTCTTTTAAAATGCTCTTCATCAATGTCAATAGCATCTATTTGTTTTGGAGAACCTATTAAGTCTTTGATAAATGCCCCTTCACCAAAACAAGGCTCAATTATGGTGTGTCCTGAAGTATCACCAAGTAGTTCAATCATCGTATGTCTGATATCATCAGCGTTGGTAAAAAAGCCTTGAAATGACTTATCGGTATATCTATTATTCATATTGAAATTTCAACTTAAGAAGGATACTAAAAGTCATCAATTTAACAGGGGATAGTACAAATTTCAAGGGGTATGTATAAATAAACAGTACTCGGATATTGTTAGGTATTACATTTAACAAGAAAAACAAGCTAAATGACTGATTTTAATGAGTAACATAACTTGTTTTAATTTTCTTCTTTTGTATTTTAGTAAATAATCAACGCGAATTCTGTCTGAATATTATGCTTTGTGCCTTATTTCAAGGTAAGTTCTAAATTCACTGCATGAATCAACCGTCTGGTGATTTCGCAATCAGACCATGCTTCATGAGCTGATAAATCAGATATATCAATGCGCTGTTGCCGTGCAGCACTGGTTAATTTTTGCCAAGTATAATTATCAAAATAGTCATTCCAACAATCGTAATATTCTGAATACCATTCCATGACACAAAACATGTCCCATTTTTCAATTTTTTCAGAATTGCAATCATGTAAAACTGCTGTTTGATAGGTAATGCGTTGATCAAATTCAGCATTATAAATAAGTACTTTTTTACCTGCTGTTAATTTAACTACTTTTTCATGAATAGATTGATAAGTAATACAATCTTTAACTTCTTCATTGGTTATACCATGAATATTTGATGCTGATTTTGAGATGGACTTTATAGGTTTTAATTTTTCATTTAATAGAATCTTACCAGTAAAGCCGTCAATGCTAGCAATTTGCACTATTTCATCTTCATCACCTAAGCCAGTGGTTTCAGTATCAAGAATCACAGTATTTTTTAATTTTATTTTTTTAACCATTATTTTTCTCCTTGTAGATTTTGGTTAATTATTGTTTTGCGGGAGTATCATTACCTGAAAGCGGTAATGAAATTCCCTTAATGGGGGAAGCTAGATGTTGGGTTTTCCGCAGGAACTTGGGAGTTTTCGGTATTGGCCTTATCTATATGTATATAGGTATTGCTACTCTTAACTATCTTTCTTCTTTTTATTAGGTTAAATAACTTGGTTAATAAACTAGATTTTTGAGGAAATGATGCTTCTAGTGTTTCTGTTTTTTTAGTTTTAGTTCTTTTTTGTTTAGCTGGATGAACTGTTTTATTTTTAGCTAATGTAGCGTGTTTTTTGATGAAGTTGGGTATAGCACTAAAATCAAAAGTAATGGCCTTGATTGGGCTAGTTTCATTTGATTCATCTACATGTTCGATGTTGTAGGTTATATTGTTTCTCATCTTACGATTTTCAGACCAATTGCCTTTTCCCATATAATATGGGTTTAGCAAATACGTACCTTTACCGATACGAGCAATAAGCTGTTGTTTTACAAGTTCGGTTAATACATTGTCTAGTGTTGAACTAGCAATGGTTAAATCATCACAAATATCCTGCTTTAAGATGGTATTAAGTATTACTTGATTAGTGTTATAGCCAGAGTAAAAACTTAGCTCTAAATAAACCAAAATATGATTTTTAGCTATATTCTTGAGTCTGTGTCTGTCTTGATAATAGACTTTTGCAAAGTGAGGCTCTGAATCTATTTGAGCTTTATATTCGTTTACCTCTTCAGAAGCAGTATATTCACCCTTTTCATTTAAGACACTTTTTGTAGTGCTTCTTTTTAGTGTTTGTTGTTTTTTCTTCGTATTAAAAATATCAACCATGTTAGTTCTCCTATGTATTAACCCAGTTAATACATAAAGAGCATATATTTTAATTAATACAAGTTGCTAATCTGAAATAAATTAAGTTTTATCAGTTAGTTGGTGTTGGCCACTAAGTGTTGAATCTTATTTTTAGGGCTAACGTTTTTTCTTTTTTCTGTGTTTTTTTGTTGTTATTATTTAGATAGATTAGTTGAATGTTAGGGTGTTTCTCACATTTTAAAGGGAATTTATTTCTCTCGCGTTGAGGGAAGTTTTCCTCCCTGATAAAGGGACTTGGAGTGATATTATTCTATTGAAAAATAAATTTAATAATTATCAAAAATAATGAAAATAATTTTTTGGTTTGAGTGTTTTATACAAAAAATCAGAATTTTGGTTAGCCAATAAAATAGTGAAGTATCATTTTTATGGCTAACATTTTGGATTATTTATTGCTTTTTCTTCAGCTTCGCAGAACCAGTGACAACCTATGAACGAAGTGAATGATCAAGGTTGTCCTATCTGGAAGGTTCAACTTCCCCCTCTGATTCTCATCACGTTTTTGACTTTTAAAATTTGTATGGTAAATATTATTATATAATCAATAAACTACATGGAGGTAGTGATGAAAAATTGGGTAGTAATATCAAAACCAATAAAAGAAAGTGCAAAAGGACTTGCTAAGTATTTAAGCTATTTAACTAGCCCTAACCATCAGAACCATAAAAATAAAACCAATATTATTCCGCTGTTTGGTAATAATCAGAATTTATATAAGCGCATTATTTTTTCAGTGGCTGATAAAGAGCTAAAAACAGCCAAAAAACGAAAGGGTGGTAGACCAATAAGTTCTTTTGCCCAGTCGTATGTATTTATCCTGCCTGAGGGGATTGGCACTAAACCAACCAAACAGGAATGGTCTTATATTGCTAAAGAGTTAATTCATACTCTGATTTTTTTTACTGGTTCATCAAAAGAGGATATTGCCAAGCATATTTTTATTAATATTCATGATCAAAAAAATCCTCATCTAAATTTAGTTGTTTCAAAGATCATTAATGGCGATGTTAAAACTGAGCTTCAAAAGAAAAGTATTGTTACAGCTCTTAAAAAGACGTTTAACTATGCAGTATTAAATCGTCTTAAAATTTCCCCAAGTGACTATCAACCACAGACTAAACGCAATAAGCGTTATAACTCAGATTATTATCATAAAAATGATCAGTTAATAAATCATATTAACCGAATAGATGAACCAACTCCTGAAGAAAAAATTCTTTTTAAGGATACATCAAAACTTAATAGACCAAATCCAAGTTTGGGTAGGAAGTTTAACTAATGGCAAGTTGGGAACTAGCCAAGTATTTAGCTGGTGAATTAGTTAAGGAGCATAACTTAAAAAATGCAGAAAGTTGGTTAACTGAAGAAGTACTTTATTTATTAAATAAATATCCTGAACTTGAATCTTATATAGATAGTAAATCTGGTACATTAACTATCTCTGATATTATTTCAGCATATCTTTTATCGCCAAGAAACAACAAGAAAACTAAACGACTATATCTACGTTGGTTCAAACCAGAAACGCTTTATAAATTGAGACTGTCACATTACCTCTTAGCGGGATTTTTGTTTTCTACTGCACTGAGATTTTGCTTTAACCATAGGTATAATAAACAGCAATTAATTTTATGGGAAATTGACTATACAGAATCAAAAAAGTTAATTTTAAAAAATTTAGCAATTCATAAGATGGTTGTTAGTGTTGAAAAAGGTAAGGGTACAACTGGCTATAAAAATAAAAGGAGATAGTTTGACTTGATATTATTTTTGCAAAAAAGCTTACTTAACCAAATAAAATTTATGTCAGGTAAGCTTTAATTAAAAAGCTTTTATTTAATCAAATATATTTAAGTTTTCTTGTCCTAAATTTTCCATGACAAATTCAGATGCAAGTGCTGAAAAACTAGCATCATAATAATCCCTGATCATTGTTGGACTATTTCCCACATATTTAGCAAGTTTATAAACATCAATTTCTTGATGTAATTTCTTTGTTATAAAGTAATGTCTAAATGAGTAGAGTGTAAATTTATCTTCAGTTAAATTGTCTTTTAAAAATTTTCTGAACTGTGTCCAAATATCACAATAATCAGGAATTTTCCCACAGCTTCTGGCAAATATATACTCATTCCCATGATCTTGTTTTAATTGCATAAAGTCTTTTGATGGGATTTCCGTTGTATGCTTAAACAAGAATTTAATTTCTTTTTCTGATTTGAATTTTTTAAAGTATAGCTGTGTTAGCAACTTATATGTTTCTCTATCTATATGAATTTCTCTTGTTTTATTTTGCTCTCCCATTTTGCCTTTTTCTAGAAAAATAGTTGTTCGAGCTTCACCTTTATATTCACTTTGAAAAATATGCTTCCATTTAATTCCTGTTGTTTCGTCTCCTGGCCTAGTGCCAGTATTTTCGATAAATTTGATATAGAATTTGAAAAGATTCCTGTTCGCTTTCACTTTTTTGTTTGTTGATTTTCCGATAAATAAATCAATGTTTTTGTCTACTGAATCCACATCTACTTTCCTGAAGGTAAGGCGTTTTTTTGACTTAGTAGTTTCAATTTTAATATCTTTCCATAATGGTCTATCAGCTTGAATAATCATTTTCTTTTTAAGCGCATAAATGTAAATTCTGTCTAGTGCCGTTTTGGTCATTGTAGTTTGTGTATCACTGTTACCAGTATCACGCTGATTAAAAAAATCAATAAGCTCATTCAGACCCAGATTTTTAATGTAGCAATTACCCAGTACAGGGATAATTTGATTTTCTATAATTCGCAAATACCCTTTTTTAGTTTTATCGTGCAATTTTTCTTTTTTGAATTCATCAATAACTTTTAATGCAACTTGTTTCACTGTTGGTTTAAGATCAGATATAGGTAAGCCTTCTTCAAGTAGAACATCATTTTTGTTCTTTCTCTTTTTTGCAAAATTAACCGCTTCTATAAAGCTTTCCAGAGTTCCAATTTTACACCCAGTAGAAAATCTAACTCTATTATTTTTAAATCCTAATTCTGGAGGTGTTTTTATCTGCGCCCACCAATTTGATGAATTTTGTTTGAAAATAACTAAGTCACCATTTTCAAAAATATTATAAGGTGTGATCGTAAATGAATTGGAAATGTCCATCTTTGAATTCCGAATCTGGTATGAGGTTTGGTATGATATAATCATGTTACTATACTAAGTTATTGAATAATTAGCTATATATAGTAAACCAAATGAATTCAAAATCCCCTGTCGAAAGACGTGTCGGTTCGAGTCCGACCGCTGGTACCATCTCCTCTTTGAGGATAAAACCGACGTAAGTCGGTTTTTTTGTGCTTGAAATTTACCAAGCCAGGTTTAATTTCCTAATAGTAATTGTGTTCATTTCGTTCATTTCGTTCATTGCGTTCATTGCGTTCATTGCTTTGTTGTATGAGACACAATTACCCGCTAAAGCGCTAGCTTCGAAAGCTAAATATCATAGTGTTGTAGCCCATAGCTCCATTTTTTTAACGCGGCCTCCAACTCTTTAAGTTTATAAGGTTTGTGTAAAATGTCATTCATGCCTGATTCAACGCACTCAGCGACTTCAGTGGATGTTGTGCCAGCCGTTAGTGCAATTATCGGTTTAGTATAACCCTGTTTACGTAAGTACTTTGTTGTTTGAAATCCATCTAAAATGGGCATACGGCAATCCATTAAAATGATATCAAATTCATTATTTTTTAAGACTTCAAGGGCTAGTTCTCCATTATCAGCGAACTTATAGTTAATGCTAAATTTATCTAGCATCATCCCTAAAATAACTTGATTGGTCTTGATGTCTTCTACGGCTAAAATGCGTAGATGATTGATACTGTGAGTATTCCTGTTTACCTCAATAACACTTTGGTTATTTTCTACGGCAAGTTCAAGGGGAAGCTTAACGGTAAACTCTGTCCCTTTATCAAGGGTACTGACGAAGCTGACCTCACCATTCATCAATTCAATCAACTGCTTACAAATGGATAGCCCTAAACCTGTTCCTTCAAACTTTCTTTGGCTAGAGTTATCGACTTGGGTGAAGGGCTCAAATAAGCTTGCTTGCTTATTTTGGGGGATGCCGCAGCCAGTGTCAGAGATAATAAAAATCAATGACGTGTCTTGCCATGATGTGTGTAGATGAATCGATCCTTGATTGGTAAATTTAACTGAATTGCCGATTAGGTTAATTAGGATTTGTTTAATCCTGTCTGCATCCCCAAGCAGGGTGGTAGGTATTGATTGGTCATTTTCGCAACTGAATGTCAGTCCCTTGGCTTTGATTTTCTCAGTAAAAATTTGTTCTATGGTATCAATTAGGGTTTGCGGGCTGAAAGTGGCTAATTTCAACTCAAGCATACCAGCGTTCATTTTGCTGATATCAAGTAAGTCATTAATAATAACTCGAAGCATTTCTCCCGCTTGATGTACGCTCATGAGTAATTTTTTTTGGTAGCTGGTAATGGAGGTGTCCTCCATGAGCTCCGCTGCCCCAAGTAAGCCATTTAAGGGGGTTCTTAATTCATGGTTAATCATTGCCACAAAGTCACGGGTCGACTTTTCAGAGTGTTCCGCTCTTATTTTTTCCTTAATGGTTTTGTTAAGTAATAATTGGCGCTGAAAAGAGGCACTTATCATATCGGCAATTAAACAGTACTGTTTTTCAATCACGCGATGCCAGCTTTCTTGAGGGCTGGTACGGAAAATAAAATGTAATCGGCCCACTTTTTTAGGTCCAAATTGCAGATATACTACTAGCTCGGTTTTATCTTGATTCCATTGGAAGTTATTTTTCGGGGTTGGAAACTCATCAAAGGTGGTTGCTTCACCGGATTGTAAGTGTTCATTTTCTAATATATCCAAGCTGGAAGACAGCCGGATTGCTTTAATACTGGCAGTATCCATCAGATCTTCAAGTAATTGTTGGATCACCTGCTCACTGGGAGGGACTTGTAATAACTGCGAGTTATAATGTGACAGGGTGGATTCTAATTTATTGATGAAGATCAGCAGTTGTTCATCTTGTTCAGCTTGTTTTTTTGCAACAACTAAAGAGTCTTCCACAAGTAATTTTGCGAAATACAGTTCGGTACTTTTTTCTTCCAATAGCGATTCAGCTGCTTTGCGAATTTTAGTTTCTCGTTGAATCTTTTTCTTAAGCAGTTCTATTGTTTTTTCACTATCCATTTATAAAGCCTAAACTTTGGTCAATGTAAAGCGAACCTGAGAACCGTCCGCTTGAATCGGTTTCATTTGGATATCAATTTTTTCATTAAAATATTCAGCGCAGCCTTCAATGAGGCCAAAACAAACATGAGAAAAACAACGGGCAGAAATATAATCTAACACCATGTCATATTCACTGCTTGAAATAAGGTCAAACTTGGGTGGCTTTGCATCGCCGTAAAGCTTTTTAACTTCAAGATGAATATATTCTTCGACTTGGGTAATAAATTGAAAAGTCGAGCTCGAGTTAATTTTAAGCTCTGGCATACTGTCTAGTAAATTAGTGAATACTGATTTGCCATATACAGCCTGTAATTCTTCAATACTGATACCTGTTATTTTACTTAAAGAGATAATCAGTTTTACTAAATCCTTATGATCGTAGGTGCCAGCGGAGGTATACACTCCTTCATCTGCATTTTCATCAAGTATTTTTTGGCATACTTCTAAACCAAATGTGGTTTCAACAAGTTCTAAAAACTCAGAAAAAATAATACCCTTCATAATCATCCTTAATTAATGTCTTTGTATTGAGTATAGGCATAAAATGACATTACTCTGCAGTTAATCGCAGTTTTTAGATAAACAGGAATGTTGTAAAACTATTCTGATACTCGGGCGAACTGATTTCGTCAGCGATGAAACTTAGCAAGGTTAGTTATTATTGGGGTGATTGCTCAGACAAGCTCTGAGTCTTTAATCCTTTCAATCGTGACCTATGTGGAATGGATGCGATCGCGTAAATAAAGTTGAATAATAGTGTTCTTATTTTCAGCTAATGAAAAAGGATGCCAAGGCATCCTTATTTGTTTCATCGGCTATAGAGACTTTAAATTGGCGTTAAGCTTAGAACTTATAATCAATAGCCAAATACACTTGCTGTGTATCATTTAATGAGTAGCTGGCACTATTCGCCCCATTAGATGCGTTTACATCATAATCTTGTTTTAAATAGCGGTAACCCACTTCAGTAGACCAGCTGTTATTAATGTTATACATCAAACCTGTTTGACCGCCCCATACAAAGGTATTTTTAGAGTCAAAGCCACTGTCTTTAATCCCGTTATGCGTCATACCTGCAGTTGCACCAACAAACCAGTTCATTTTATTACTGTCACCTAAGCCAACAAGGTAATCATATGATAATAAAAAGGTTTGTTGTCTTGCTATATCATCAGAGTTATAGCCGTAGGTGGCGTATATACGGTTGTTATCATTGAGGTAGTTACCCACTCTAAATTGGTAGCTTATATCTTCTTCTATATTTCTCTGATTACTTTCTGCACTAGATTTCATTTTATAGGTATCTTGCTGATAACCTGCTGCGCCACCCACAAACCAATCTGATGCCATGGCTGGAACTGACATTACTGATGAGATTAAACCCGCTAGAACAAGATGCTTCGTTTTCATTTTTAACTCCAAGTATAAATAATTTGTCACAGTGTTTTTGCTGTTGAGGTCATCATAGTGCGAGTTAGCTGAATCGTTACTGAATGAAATTATTGGTATTTTTATATCGCTTAGAAGGGTTATGTATTTGTTACCTGGGTAGAACGGTTTTATCACTGGTTTTTTGCTGGCAATGTTTTGGCTTAAACAGGCTCTGGGAAACTGCAATCGAATTAATTTTTGAATCGAGATGGCATATCACATATGACTTAATTATTGGTAGATCACAAATATGAAAGATAGTTATGGGATTGTATGCGCTTTGTCACTTTATTGTTTTTTAGCCCACTTTTGAGGATGATTTTTCATGTATAACCTTGTATGTGGCTAAGTAAGAAAGATAACTAAAATTTAAGCTATAAATTCAGATAATTGAAACATATTTTGAAATTGTATCGATATGATTTTGTCGATAATTAACGCTGTTGTTGAGTTAGCTAATGGCTTAGTTGTCCCAAGTCAGGTTCGAAAACGATAGGTTTTTGCTAAGGAGATTGGCTAATGTTTTATGTTCACATGTTGTTATTGCTTGCAGTGATCTTTGTGGGGATCCGTCATGGCGGGGTCGCATTTGGGTTATTAGGAGGCTTAGGGGTTTCCGTATTAGCGTTTGCTTTCGGAGTCGCCCCCGGTTCACCGCCTGTCAGCGTGATGTTAATTATTTTAGCGGTTGTCGCGGCATCAGCGACGTTAGAAGCAACTGGTGGCCTGAAATTATTGGTTAAGTATGCTGAAAAACTATTAAGAAAACACCCCAATCAAATTACCTTTTTAGGACCATTATGTACTTATTCATTAACTGTGTTAGTGGGTACGGGTCATTCGGTTTATCCATTATTACCGGTTATTTATGACGTGGCCTATAAAAAAGGTATCCGCCCTGAGCGTCCTTTAGCAATGGCTACCGTGGCATCACAAATGGGCATTACAGCCAGCCCAATTGCCGCAGCCGCCGCAGTGGTTATGGCAACGGCAATGGATAATCATCTTGATATTAGCTTAATCAATGTTTTATCTGTCACTATCCCGGCGACTTTAGTGGGCGTATTAGCAGGTTGTGCTTGGAGCTTAAATCGCGGCAAAGATCTTGATAAAGATGAAGACTTTCAAGCGCGTTTAAAAGATGACGAGTTTAAAAACAACTTAATTGACCCAGAAATTGAAACGGATGATCAAGCCCATACCGATACCATAGCGAAAAGAGGCTTAATGCTGTTTTTAGGCGGTATTTTATCTGTGATCATGTTGGCAATGTTCAGCAAAGAATTACTGCCTGAAGGCGTAAAAATGTCGGTAGCCATTCAGTTTATGATGCTATCCGTTGGCGCCATTATTTTACTGGCAACAAAAGTCTCGCCGCAAAAAATCGTTAGCAGCAATGTGTTTACAGCCGGTATGACGGCGGTAGTGATTATCTTTGGTATCGCATGGTTAAGTGACACCATTATTGGCCATCATAAGAGTTACTTAGTGAGCTCATTGAGTGATTTAGTTAGTGCTTACCCTTGGTCGTTTGCCATTGCGATGTTTATGGCATCAATATTCTTAAAAAGTCAGGCAGCCGTGCTAACCATTATGTTTCCGCTGGGCTTTGCATTAGGCATTCCTGCCCCTGTGCTGATTGGGGTTATTCCAGCCTGTTATGCTTATTTCTTTTTCCCGTTTTATCCAAGTGATTTAGCGGCAATCAGTTTTGACCGCTCTGGTACCACTAATATTGGTAAGTACGTCCTAAATCACAGCTTTATTGTGCCTGGATTTATTGGGGTGAGTACCGCAACAGTATTAGGCTACTTCCTATCAACAGTGGTGATAAACCATTAGTCTATCGCCAGATTAACTGACAAAAATGCCCAGCAATTGCTGGGCATTTTTGTATCGACAATTCAGTGCTTAAGGCTTAACACCGCGAACGATAGGATTTTGCAGGCTTATCAAGGTTTCTGTCGATTGAATTTCATCGATTGATTGAATGCGGTTAATTAACACGTGCTGTAAGCCATCGATTGATTGGCACATCACTTTGACAAAAACACTGTAATTACCCGTGGTGTAATAGGCTTCTACCACTTCTTCAAGGGCATTGAGTTTGGAGATCGCGGCAGGGTAATCGCCGGCACTTTTTAAGTTAATCCCAATAAAACAGCAAACGTCATAACCTAGAGCTTTGGGGTCTACTGTAATGCGCGCGCCAGTGATAATGCCGGCTTGCTTCATTTTTTCCACTCGTACATGAATGGTGCCGGCACTTACTGCAAAACGCTTTGCCAGCTCTGCAAATGGGGTTCTGGCCTCTTGCATTAATGCTTCTAGGATTTGGTTATCTAGCTGGTCACGCTGAAATGGAGTTTCCATAGTAAAATGCCTAATTAAATTATAATTAGACATTAATTTACGGATAAATGTGATAATTGGCTATCAAAAAGTTCTCATGATTAGTTTTTTACTAAGCACTTATCGTCAATTGTGACTGATATTATTGTGTATCTAAGGGCGTTATAAACGGCACTTCAGCATTAAAGGTTAATGGCGTTTGATGGTAAGGATGCTTTATGGTTAATTCAGCTGCGTGCAATAACAGCCTGTTTGATAGACTTTTGGCCCAAGGATCAGCATAAAAGCCATCACCTAAAATTGGGTGGCCAATTGCCATCATATGTACTCTAAGTTGATGGGACCGCCCTGTAATAGGCGTTAGCTTAACCAGTGTTGATTTTTTCCCATAGCTTACCACTTCAACATGGGTTAAAGACGGTTTCCCCACAAGGTGATCGACTTTCTGTTTTGGTCTATTAGGCCAGTCACAAATTAAGGGATAATCAACTTGCTTAACGGCCGGACTGACATGGCCTGCGACTCTGGCATAGTATGTTTTGGCGGTTTCACGATCGCGAAATTGCCGTTTCAGTTCACGCTCAGCGTTACGCCTTAACGCCACTACAATGACCCCTGAGGTCGCCATATCAAGTCGATGGACAATGTGTGAATTAGGAAAGCGTTCAAGCACTCGGCTATAGATGCTGTCATGATATTGGGCTTGGCGGCCAGGAATAGACAGCAATCCAGATGGCTTATTCAAAACGATAATATCTTTATCTTCATGAATAATATCTAACCAAGGATCGGTTGGGGGAGTATAGATAAAGTCTGCCATGTGTTGCGCCTAGCCTTAATAGAGAATGCGCGGCAAAGATACCTATCCCTTGGCGTGAGTGCAAGTCATCTGAGCCTATTTAAGAGGGTTATAGCTTTTATACAAAACTTGAACTAATGGTTTATTAAAAAGCTTTTATGAAAATGCATTGCCGTTAACGTGCATGATGGTGAATGTCCACACCACAAAGGCTAGCGGAATATGGACTAAGGCATAAAAACCTTGATCTAAGCGCGATAACCCTTGGGCGTTCCAAATTAAAAACACATGACTGAACACCACTAGCGGAAATAACGCCATTAAAGGGTAGAGTGCAAATGGGCTCGCATCAGCAAAAATACTGTGGCTGAGTAAAGCCCAAAAAACCATAAAACTTGTGGTTAAAGGCGGTGTTGCTAATCGATATTGTTCTGGGTAAGGGAACATTTGTTAACCTTAAGTTTGATGTGTTGTAACCCTAGGTTAACCTTTTATTTCCTTTTTGCCATGTATTACTTTTCTATGAACCACTGAATAATGTCTTAAACCCGCAGGGCCATGGGATACGATGACAGATAATAGGATGATAAAAATAGTAATTTCAGGTTTCCAGTTGGCCATAGGGATAAACAGCAGTAATAGCAGTACTTTAAAAATAGTCAGTACTCCTTTTAGCTGGATAAGCCAGCGCCAATCTCTGATGACTTCCCATGACAATAATGCAAGTCCACTGACCATGGCGAGGATCCAGTAATTGAGCCAAAGTGGTTGCTCTAAGCCAAGCAGAATACCACCGCCAGCGCCGACTACACCAACAATATGTAATGCTCTCAGGCTGGTTTTTCCTAGACGTTGAATCCAAAACTGAACTTCTGAAACTGCTTGCTGCTGCTTTTTTGACATGTCTATACACATATTCCTGTGAGTAATGTCTCAGCTTAACAAGAAGATCTAAAATGTTCAGCGATCTGTAGCAAAAACTCAATTATTGTTATGCTTTAACCAAACGCTCAATTGCACTGACATAGGTAAAGTCGGGCAATCCATTTTTAATGAGCCAAATAAACAACACAGGAGTTAAGGATGAAAATCGGGTTCTTTAGTGCTAAGCACTACGATATTCAGCATTTTGATGCCATGAATACAGGCTTTAACGCAGAGATTGAATATTTCGATTATCGACTTTGTATGCAAACAGTAAAACTGGCTGATGGTTTTGAAGTGGTTTGTGCTTTTGTCAATGACTCCCTATGTGAAGAGGTATTGGTTGAGCTTGCCAATGGCGGTACTAAGATTATCGCCATGCGCTGTGCAGGCTTTAATAATGTTGATTTAGATGCCGCTAAGCGCTTAGGTATCACAGTGGTTAACGTTCCTGCCTATTCGCCAGAGTCTGTGGCTGAACATACCATTGCCTTAATGTTAACCCTAAACCGTAAAATTCATAAAGCTTACCAACGTACTAGAGACGCGAATTTTGCCTTAACTGGCCTGGTGGGCTTTAATATGCAAGGTAAGACCGTTGGAGTGATTGGCACCGGTAAAATTGGTCTTGCTACCATCAAAATATTGCAAGGCTTTGGCTGTAAAGTGGTGGCTTACGATCCGTACCCTAATCCTGCAGTTGAGGCATTAGGCGTTGAGTATATTGACTTAGAAGCACTCTATCCTCAATGTGATGTAATTAGTTTACATTGTCCATTAACACCTGAAAATCATCACCTGTTATCTGCTAAGACATTTGAAAAAATGAAGCCTGGGGTGATGGTGGTTAATACCAGTCGTGGTGGCTTGCTCAATGCCATTGATGCCATGGAAGCGTTAAAAACCGGTAAAATTGGTTCATTGGCGTTAGATGTTTATGAAAATGAAAAAGAGCTGTTTTTCCAAGATAACTCTAATGAAATTATTCAAGATGATGTCTTTAGAAGGCTTTCTGCTTGCCATAATGTTATTTTTACCGGACATCAGGCGTTCTTAACCGTTGAAGCGCTTAATGCGATTGCCCAAACGACCTTGCAAAATGTCACCGACTTGCTTGATGGTCAGCGCTGCGTAAATGAACTCACCAACTAGTGCCGTTGTCGCTCGAGTTTGTAAAGGATTGAGAAAAATCGACTTAACCCAAGCTTAGGTTACTTAACAAGGAATCAGCAATATGATCATTACCAAAGAAGTCCACGATATTGAAACCCCAACAGGTGATATGCGGACTTATGTATATCGCCCAGATGCCCCTGGGCAATTTGCCAGTATCATATTCTACTCTGAGATTTTTCAACAAACTGCGCCTATTGCCAGAAGTGCAGCCATCTTAGCCGGACATGGTTTTGTGGTGTTAGTGCCAGAAGTGTTTCATGAACTGAATCCGCTAGGCACTGTGCTTGAGTATGACGATGTGGGTAAAGATAAGGGCAATGCTGATAAATTTGCTAAGCCCTTAGAGCAACATGATAGCGATACTCAGGCGATTATCGACTTTGCCCGTAGCCAAGCATATTGCAGCTGTAAAGTGGGCGCGATGGGCGTGTGCATAGGTGGCCATTTGGCTTTTCGTGCAGCGTTAAACCCCGATATCAGCGGTGCTTTTTGCTTATATCCCACAGATATCCATTCAAATACCTTGCCCTGTGAGCCAGAGAACGATTCATTAACTCGCTGTGGTGATATTAATGGTGAGCTGGTATTAGTCTTTGGCAAGCAAGATCCTCATGTATCTAAAGCAGGCCGAAAAGCCATTTATCAAAAGTTAGAGCAGCTTGATACCAACTTTAGCTGGTTAGAGGTGAATGCTCAGCATGCCTTTATGCGTGATGAAGGCGAGCGTTATGATGCGGCATTAGCACTGCAAATGTATTTGCAAGCGGTGAGCTTTTTTCAGCGCACCTTAAAGTAAAACCTTGTTAGGATCAGTAAAAAAATAAGCCCTGAGTGATACTCAGGGCTTATTAATTCACGACATAATCGCAAATGAATTATGGCTTAAGCCGCTTGTTGATATTGCGCTAATTCAGCAAGGCTTACTTGAGCCACTAGCATGTCATCAAGATAAAAATCGATATGCTCTTCGCCTTTACTGCCAATCAACTCTTGCTTAGAGCCATCTTCATAAGCCAAGGTCATCACCAGAGTGCGCTCATCCTGTTGACTAATTTGTGCACTTGATAGTTTAACTGGCGCCGTTTTAAAGTCGTCGCTAACGTGCTTATTCATTTTAAAAATAGCATCAGTTGGTAAATCAACTACCGCTTCTTTATCTGTTAATGGGTTAGTCCCGGTCCAGAACTCAATGCTGTTAAATACAAAAAGATCAGCTGTAGCTGCTAAACCATAAACTGGCGACAATAATGCGAATAAACCCGCACGACCATAACGGTTGTCGACAGTATCTAAATTTAACTTAGTGACCATTTGGCTTGTGGCCATTTGTCCCATACAGCCAGATAGTTGGCTACAAGTTACGATCATTGCAGCAGTTGCTAAAAACTTCTTTTTCATTTCATCAATCTCTTATTTTTTTATCAGCTGCGGATTATAGGCATTTCTCCCTTGGAGTATGTGATGGCTGTCACGTCAGTGTGTTGGGTTATTTATGGCTAAGTATCTGAAATGTTGAACTAGTTTGTTTACTGTGTGCAGGTTGGCTAACTGTTGCTATTGCTTGGTTGTTTTTAACGATTGGTGAGCTAAATGTTGGGGTTTTAGGGGCAATAAAAACTGCTTAAAAGATCTATTTATGCGGTATAATTTCGCCGAATATCCTGCCTATAAACCATGAGAACTCCATGTCAGAGTACCAGCTGTTACACCATGTCAGTGACGATATCGGCCCCATCTATGTATTAGATGATGGCGATTTTCGCGTGTTATCTTTTGGTGACAATGACGAGCAGAGTAAAATACTGAAAGCGGCGCCCCATATCCCTCAGCATACCTATGTTCAGGCCATGCTAGCGGTACTGCTATTTAGCAAACCTAAAAGTGCCATCATATTTGGCCTTGGTGGCGGCGGGCTGGTGCATGCACTTAGACGTTTTGATGCCGGGATTAAGCTGACTGCAGTTGAGTTGCGCGCTGATGTGATTGAGATTGCTAAACGCTATTTTCAATTGCCTATTGGCAAAAAGCTTAAAATTGAACTTGATGATGGCGGCACATTTTTAGCCAGAGCTGAACACAAAAAAGTGGATATTATTTTTGCTGATATGTATATCGAGCAAGGGGTTGATGAAAAGCAATTAACCAGCGAGTTCATTGGCACTTGTCATAAAGGCCTTAAAGCGGAAGGTTTTTTAGTGCTTAACTGCTGGAAAGAGCACAGTAAAAGTGAGCTGCTAAAGCAAGTGTTATCAGCGCACTTTGCCAATGTTTATGCCACTTTAACAGGAGGGGGAAATTGGGTGGTTTACGCCAGTAAGCAGCCACATTCTTTTAGCTCAGCTTATAACAAACAGCAGTTGCAGCAATTATCGCAACAGCTTGATTACCCAGTAGGGCGTTCACTGACACGTTTCACTCAATGGGAATAGCTGTTAGCAAATGATAGTGGCACTTGCGGTGCTAGTACTAATAACTAACTAACAAGCAACCGATTAATGACAGCCTTTGCCTCAACAGCCTGGCTATCCAACAAGACGTTCACTGACA